>JAUSHV010000017.1 GCA_030648495.1 bacterium | reverse complement strand
CTTGATAAAGTTGAACTTTTACATTTATTGGCTGTAAACCCCGGCCCTTCCGGGCAAAAAATATATGAAGAGGTTTTGTATAAAATAGGCCACTTACGCCATGTTGCTCCTCGCGCTATAATAGAGTTTGACGGTGGGGTGAACAAAGCTGTCGCCAGCCGCGCCGTCGCCGAAGGCGCGAATCTCCTCGTCGTCGGCAGTTATTTGTTTAATTCAAAAGATATTAGTAAAGCAATTGAGGAGTTAAAAGATTTATGACTAAATTAGAATTAAAAATAGTAGTTTTGATAGTGTTAATTATAGTCGTTTTTCTGATTTTTTATATCCCAACTTTTATTGAATGCTGGTCAAATCCCAATTTGCGTTGTTCTATTTAATCTATGTCCCACTTGCACGAAGATAAAATAAAGCTTTTGGAGGATAAAAAGGGACAAGAAATCCAGGATGAGATTTTTATGCGGATGTCGGCAGAAAAAAAAATTCATCTCGCCAGCGGTTTTTTTGAACTAGCCAAAGAACTTAGAAGCTTAGGAAAAAATTATGGAACAAGAAAAACTTCTTCGAGAAGTCGCAGAAATCCTTAAAAAATTAGATATCCCATACATTATTACGGGCGGTATTGCGGTTGTTGTTTGGGGGCGGCCAAGGTTTACGGCAGATATTGATATAGTTGTAGAACTTAAGTCCACGCAAATCGATCGGCTGGCGAGCGAACTTTTGAAAATCGATAAAGATGTCTATATTGATAAACGCATGATGCAAAGAGCCTTGTTTAACAAGGGCGAGTTTAATTTTATACACTCAGGAAGCGGCCTTAAGGTAGATTTTTGGATATTAAAAAATAATGTTTTTGATAGAGAGAGGTTAAAGCGTAGGATTAAGAAAAATATTGCCGGAACCGATATTTATTTGTCCTCTCCGGAAGACCTGATTTTGATTAAGCTTTTATGGTATAATGAAAGTGAGTCTACGCGCCAAATTGAGGATGTGGAGTCTATTTTAAAGATTCAGAAAAAACTAGATATGAAATACGTGCGCAAGTGGGCAAAGTTACAAGATACAATTTCCATTCTAGAAGAATTGTTAGTAAAGCAATTGAGGGGTTAAAAAAATATGAATAAAACTGTAAAAATAATAATTGGGCTTATCGTTCTTTATTTGCTTATCGGCATCATTATTTTGGCGATGATAAATAATGAAACAAAAGCCATGATGTCTCCATCAAGTGAGAACTTAGTGCTTATATTAGTATGGCCAATATTTATCGGGGCTTACTTAGAATGTGGGAGCTATTTTTGCTTGCACGGCGGTAAATTACTACCATTTATTTAGTTATATTTATGCCTTATCTAGACGACAATAAAATAAAGTTTCTTGAGGAAAAAGCGAATGCGATACGGCAGTCGATTATTGAGATGTTGGTGGAGGCGGGGAGCGGGCATACTGCCGGGCCCTTGGGAATGGCAGATATTTTTACGGCGTTTTATTTTCATATTTTAAATCACGACCCCAAAAATCCGATGTTGGAAGATAGAGACCGCTTGATACTCTCCAACGGGCATATTTGTCCGGTGCAATACGCAACGCTCGCGCATGCGGGTTATTTTCCAATTGAAGAATTAAAAACATTGCGGAAATTGGGAACAAGGTTGCAAGGGCATCCTCATCGCACATCTTTGCCCGGCATAGAAACTACTTCCGGCCCATTGGGTTCCGGACTCGGTCAGGCCGCGGGCTATGCTTACGGCGCTCGGATGGATGGGAAAAAGTTCCGGGTTTATGCGCTCATGTCCGACGGTGAACAAGATGCCGGCAATACTTGGGAATCGGCAATGTTCGCCGGAAAATATAAATTAAATAATCTTACGGCTATTATCGACCGCAATAATATACAGATAGAGGGTATGACGGAAGATGTCATGCCTTTGGAGCCCTTGAAAGAAAAATACGAAGCTTTCAACTGGCATGTTTTGGAGATTGATGGACATAATTTTGAAGAAATTGTGAATGCAGTTGAAGAAGCGAAAGCCATATACGAAAAGCCGACGCTTATTCTTGCGCATAATATTCCCGGGAAAGGCATCAAAGAAATAGAATTTGATTATAAATGGCACGGCGTCCCGCCGAATAAAGAACAAGCGACAAGGTTTTTGGCGGAACTCCGAACGCTCGGCGGAAAAATTACTAGTGAACACCAATAACTATGGTGAATTTACAAGATATTCAAAGACAAATTAGGGGACTGGAAAGCAAAATGTATTTTGTGATTTTTTTTATGTTTACCGCGCTGCTTGCCAGTGTAATTTATAATACGGCAATCAGTCTCTATGCTGTTGATCAGGCTGCAAATGGGCGGGGCTTTAACGTTTTCAGGGTACAGACAGAAGAAGAAATACAGCCGGCAGTGCCAAAATTGCCAAGTTCCAATACAGTGCCTTTAAACCCCGCCGATCAAAGCAACAACGGGTATATAGAAATAATAATTTTAGTTTCCATCCTTGCACTTGGAGTGAGCGGGTGGCTTTATTGGGAAAAAATAAGAGAACGGAAAGCAAGAAATTTGGCAAAAGAAGTTGAAGCTCAACAAATAGAATCACAAGAAAAAATAGATATTTTGAAATGGAGTCTTTTTAGAAGCGGAAAATATAAATTTGAAATTAAATATCCGGATACCTGGCAAATCTCGCACTCCGACGACAACGGTTTTGAAGTAACGGACACAAAAAATATCATAACTGTTTCTATAATTGATTTTTTCGCCCATCCGAATATGACATTCCAAGGTTGGTTAAATAGGCACTTAGATTCTATTACAAAAATTAATGGCAGGGACGTCGTCCGTTGGAGTACTGGAAACTCGGAGCATTTTATTATACCCAACGATTCTAAAGAATTTGCAGTAGAAATTGATATGAACATAAAAGGTATGAATATGTATAATGAATGTATACAGATATTCAACCTCATTCTTTCCACTTTTAAATTCACAAAATAATATGCCAATAAATCCAAAATTAAAATTAGTCGAGAATATTTTAGACCTCAAGGCGATTGAGCAGGCGCCGACGCGGAAGGGGTATGGCGAAGGGTTACTGGAAGCTGGGGAGAAAAATGAAAAAGTTGTGGCTCTCTGCGCAGACCTCACCGAATCGACAAAAATGGATCTTTTTGCGAAAAAATTTCCGCCGCGTTTTATTCAGATGGGGGTCGCCGAGCAAAATTTGGCGACCGTTGCTGCCGGGCTCGCGAACTACGGAAAAATTCCTTTTATTTCGAGCTACGCGATGTTTAGTCCCGGGAGAAATTGGGAACAAATACGGACAACGATTTGTTACAACAATGTTCCGGTAAAGATAGCGGGCTCACATTCCGGTGTCTCAGTCGGGCCGGACGGGGCAACACATCAAGCAATTGAAGACATCGCTCTGATGCGCCCTATCGCAAATATGACAGTTATTTATCCGGCGGATATGCATGAGGCAAGAAAAGCGACCCTTGCTGCTGTTGATGTTCCAGGCCCGGTTTATCTTAGATTTGCGCGCGAAAAAACTCCGGTGTTTACAACTCCAGAGACGCCGTTTGAAATCGGGAAGGCGGAGATACTTTGGGATTCTGATAAGCCGCAAGTTGCCATGATTTCATGCGGGCCTCTGACTCACAACACAATTCTTGCTGCCGCTGAATTGGAAAAAGAAGGAATTAAAGTCCGTGTAATAAATAACCACACAATCAAACCGATGGACGAAGCAACAATTATTCAAGCTGCGAAAGATGCAGGAGCAGTTGTCACAGTTGAAGAGCATCAAGTGCAAGGAGGCATGGGCTCCGCAGTTGCGGAAGTCTTGGCAAAAAATTGTCCTGTGCCAATGGAATTTATCGGAGTTCAAAATCGATTTGGTGAATCCGGCGCTCCGCTGGAACTGATAGAACATTTCGGCATGGGGGTCTCACATATTAAAGAAGCGGTCAAAAAAGTTTTATCTCGAAAAAATGGCTGATCTAAAAATTACCGATATAATGACAAAAGAAGTTGTTTCGGTTAATCCGGAAATGCCGCTTTTTGAGGCGGCGAAAATTATTACTGACCATAATTTTGATGGCGTGCCGGTTGTAGATAAAGAAAATAAATTACTCGGAATTCTTACAGAATACGATTTAATATCCCAAAGCTCATCGATTCATTTGCCGACTTTTCAGAAACTTTTGCAGGATATTTCTGTTTTTGGCCAAGACAAATCCCATTTTAAAAAAGAATTTGCGGACGTTATATCGCTCAAAGTCAAAGATGCCATGAACATCGAGCCGCTGATTCTGCAAGACGATGTTGGTTACGATGAAGTTGTCGCGGCTTTTCGCGATCACCATCGTGTAAACCCAATTCCGGTCGTTGATTCTGTAAAACATGTGGTCGGAGTGGTAAGCCGTTACGATGTTTTGAAGCCATTGCGCCTTGTGGATAAAAACCATTGAGAGAGAGAGTTGCATGCTAATCTAAAACTATTAATAGTTACTAACTAAACTCATTATGGACTCAAACAAAAAAGACGACATTGAGCGGGCCGCAGAATCGCTCAAAAAGGAGTATGTCGTAGTTGGTAAAGCCCACGTTAGAGCTTGGCATTTGTGGCTTGGCTTGGGAGTTGTGGCCGGTATTGTCGCCGGTGTTTTTTTTGGTGGCGAATCGTTCAGGAGAGTTTCAGGAAAGCGCTGCGGCTCTGTTGGGCGAAGAAGCAACAATGCTTTATGCGGCTACCGCTCCTAATGCTGCTAGGCTTGCACCAATTCTTAATTCAACCAAAAAAGCTCTTTCATTGAACGCGGCGCTTAGCGATACATCTTTGACTAACCGTGGCGCGATTGCTTCTAAGCTGAACGCAGAGTTAAAGATACGAAAAGAAGCAATGTATAATTTGTTGGATCAAGATTCGGCGACCGTCTTTGCCGCGTTGATGCCAAAAGATTTTATAGCAATATTACCACAGGAGGTCAGAGGTAATGTGGAAGAGTCGGTTTCTTTGGTTGGACAGCTTGAAGTGGTTCACATTGATGATTTTAATGGCAAGAATTCCTATTTTAAATATTTTCTACGGACGCCTACGGAACGTTTTCAATTTTACCCTGTTGGCGCTTCTTTAGAATCATCGGCCAACGCCAGCGTTACGGTAGAAGGATTCAAATTAAATAATAAAATTATTGCCGCGGCGGCCGTTAATACTATAAAAATCAGCCAGTCTAATGCGGCGCCATCAAGCGATACAATTGGCGAGCAAAAAACATTATTTTTATTGGTAGATTTTCAAAATTCACCGCCCCGACCTTTTACCACAGCTGAAGCCAAAGCATTAATTTTGGATGGAGGCATGCAAAAGTTTTATCAAGAGGCCTCTTACGGAAAAATTTCATGGGGCGGCGATGTGGCGGGCTGGTATACAGCTCCTCGGTCCATAGGTAATGGCGGTTATGCGGAGTTTCCTCAATTCGGAGGCGATACTTACGATCCTGACGGAATAATGCCGTATCTCAGAAGCCAAGGCATCGATCTTAAACAATATGATCGGCTTGTGATCTTGGCTCATCATCCTTATCTTGGCGGCGGGTTTGCCGGAGTGGGGAAATGGGGAGCAACTATAGATGGTGTGCAACATATGATGTCTGTCGCATGGATAGGGGGTCTGTCGTATTATGACAATGGAATGGGGCGTCCATTTCCATGGACATGGCTAGATTATGTTTTATCACACGAACTCGGACACAATTTGGGAGTTGTACATGCAAACAGTTGGGACTGCGGCGCCGATGTACGGGTTGCGTCCAAATGCCTTCATACCGAGTATGGCAATAATTTTGATGTTATGGGTACCGGAAGTTTCAGTTTGCATTTCAATGCTTTTTTTAAAGATGTTTTCGGCTGGGCGAATACCCTTATTATCAATAAATCCGGCACATATACAATAAATCCTATCGAAAACTCAGGCGGCGTGCAGGGAGCTAAAATCGTATCGCCATATTCATTGAATCAACCTGCGAGGATTTATGTAGAATATAGAAAGCCGATTGGTTTTGATGCTACGTTACAGGCCAAAGAATTCGCATCTAGCATTAAAGGTCTCTTTGTAAACTGGAATCCGACTCCTACGGGGTGGTTACCTTTCAGCAGACTGCTTGATTTAAGCCCGCACAATATTCCTGCGTACGGTAATGGTTGGTACGAGGATTGGATAGATGTTGCACTTCTAAAGCTTGGGAGCCTTGTTAAATTAACCGATACAGAGTTGGGCGTTACGCTCGGTCCGATAGTGAGCTCGGACGACGTTGGCATTACTTTTAAAGTAAATATTACTAAGCCCATATGTATAAGGCGCGGACCCGGAGTAGATACGCAGATTTGGACGTCGACTGATGGTGGCGGAAAGGGCGCCCCGACTCAAGTGATTGATTCCAATGTTTTTGCCGGAGAATCTGCTTGGATAAACTTAGCTATACAAAATCGTGATAATACGCCGTGTTCTTTCTCAAATTTTCAAGTTAGCGCAGGCGCGCCGTTAGGCTGGAATGCACAAGTAAGTTACGGTGGCCCGATTATGATTGAGCCGCAACTTTTTGGCTGGAATTCCATTCAGGTTAATGTGCCACAAATCGCGATCCCAAACAAAAAATATCCGGTAAATATTACTATTCAAAATACGGTTAGCAAAATAAAAAAAAGAATTACCGTAAATTTCATGGTATTGCCGAAGACCCCGACTATAATTTCTCCGAACGGCGGTGAGAACTGGATTTTGGGGAAAACTAATACCATAAAGTGGAATGGCGGATATGCGTTTGATACTGTTCAGCTTGCAATAGTTCCCGGGCCAGGCAACACCGCCCCGGCACAAATCATAGGCGCATATCCAAATCGTGGAACCGCAGACTGGATAATTCCTAAAACTATAAAACGGGGATCGTATTTGATGAGAATATGTAATTATTTTGATCCATACTGTGTCAACGCTGATTTCAGCAATAAACCGTTTAATATCGCTGGCCAATAAAAAGATTACTAATTAGCATACATATGATGCAACCAAAAGAAGAAAACCTTATCAGTAAAGCGCTTCAAACATTAGAACGAGAGTATGTCGCGGTAGGCAAAACTCGCGTCCGTGCCTGGCATGCTTGGCTGTCAATTGGTGTTGCTGTAGGTATTTTGATTGGTATTATGCTTGTTGCTAATCGTTCAGGAGAATTAACAGTTGGGCTTGCGAGTGGAACCGGTTATGACGCAAGCTCTCTTCCTTTTGCTGCCACTCCGCAGAATGGCTGGGGACATGTCGAAATCAATATGTCCAACGGAGAGACTGCTTCCGGAGACGGAAAGCCGATAACCTTAAACGGCGTTGTCTATCAAAAGGGCCTTGGAGCTCACGCCTACTCCGAAATCACCTACAATCTCAATGGCCAATATTCTTCTTTTCTTTCAGACATCGGTGTTGACGACGAAGTGGGCGCGTCAGGCACCATTACATTTCAAGTAATCGCTGACGGTCTGACACTTTATAATTCCGGAGTCATGAACGGCTCCTCTGCCACCAAACAGGTCAATGTAAATGTTTCAGGAAAAAACCAACTTAAACTAATTATTACTGACGGCGGAAACGGCATAGGTAGCGACCATGGAGATTGGGCAAATGCCATATTAATTCCCACCGCCATCTCAACCACCGGCCTCGTCGGTTGGTGGAAATTTGATGATGGGTTAGGAACTTCGGCGACGGATTCTTCCGGCAATGCAAATACAGGGACTTTAATCAACGGTCCTATATGGTCAACCGAAAAGTTGGCAAGAGCGCTTTCGTTTGATGGTATAGATGATAACGTACAAACACCGAGCAATATTTTACAAACTGCTAATAATTTTACTATCATCGGCTGGTTTAAAGCGAATACTACTGCCAATATAGGTCATATTTTATGGGAAGGCACAGCAACTGGTGGCGGGTGGGGCAAGGGCGATGGTGATGTATATTCTTGTGCCAATTCTACGGAAAAAGAATTACATTTAACTATCGGTGGCAACCCGGACGGCGCTACAGGCGCAACTGGAAATTACTTGTCGTTTTTTATCGGGTGCACTGATTATGTTTCGGGAAATGGAATAAATCTTATAACTCCTTTTACAGACACAGTCAACTGGCATTTCGTTGCTGTTACCGCGGCGAATTTAGACAATGCGCCGATAGGTAAATTATATTTGGATAACGGATCTGCTGTTAATTTAATGAAAAGCGATACGGCGTTGGTTTCAGAGATGAACCGTTCCGCGTACGATACCAATATGAGATTTGGCCGCGCCGGCTCAATGACGACGGATCCTAATAGATTTTTTAACGGCAAAATCAACGAAGTACGCATCTACAACCGCGCGCTTTCTGCAAGCGAAATTATTAATATTTACAATGCCGAAAAAGGAACCGTAACGCCGACTCCAACCCAGACCCCAACTCCTACATCCACACCAACCCCAACACCACCTTCTCTCTCATGTTCAATCATCGGCTCCAACGCCTTCTACGGCTGTTACTACGACAACATAACTGGCACTTCTCCTTCCGTCGTGATTGACACTTCGAGTCTCAAGCTCACAAGAACCGATGCGTCAATAAACTTCGACTGGACTACGCGCTCTCCCTCAACTGTCATTGGAATTGATACTTTTGCTGCGGTCTGGCAGGGAGACTTTATTTTTGGCGCCGGAACTCACAGATTTACCGCCACAACCGATGACGGAATGCGTCTTTATGTTGACGGGGTATTAAAGATAGACAAATGGTTTGTCCAAGGTCCAACTACATATACTACAGATGTATCTCTGATATCCGGAAAGCATAGAATCAAAGTTGAATATTATGAAAATACCGTAGGATCGGTGGCTAAGGTGTCGTGGGCTCCTTTTACCTCTCCAACGCCAACCCCGACTCCTACTACTGTACCAACCCAACTTGCTCAAGTTGCACTGCCTCTTCCTTCTCCAACCCCAACACTAACCTCCACTCCAACGCTTCCAAGCACCAACCCGGTTGTTTATCTGAAATTCGAAGGCAATGCCCTCGACTCATCCGGCAACAACAACAATGGAATATTAGTTAACGGCCCCATCTTTGTTACCGGCAAAGTTGGCCAGGGCCAGGCGCTGAAGTTTGACGGGGTGAATGATTATGTAAACGCAAACAATTCTTCTTCCATGAACATCACTGGAAGTGCTCTTAGTGTTTCTGCCTGGATAAACTATTCTTCAAACTTCAACAACGCTTTTATAAACAAAGAATCATCCTATGAACTTGGTATCAGCGGCACCGGAACCCTCAAGTCCGCCATCTGGACTACTGCAGGCTGGATCTGGGTAGATTCCAATATAGCCGTACCCAAAAACCAATGGGTACTTGTATCTACAACCTATGACGGCACAAACGACAGATTCTATATCAATGGCGTCTTAGTCAACACACAAGCTCATCCTAACGGTGGGGCTATCACGGGCTCTTCCAATCCTTTGCGTATTGCAGCAAGAGGCGTTGGAGCAGGAACCAACTTTGTTCCTGTCTCATTGGATGACATCCGCATCTACAACCGCGCGCTTTCTGCAAGTGACATTGTTAATATTTACAATGCCGAAAAAGGAACCGTAACGCCGACTCCAACCCCGACCCCAACTCCTACATCCACACCAACGCCAACTCCAACACCGGTTTCTATGCCACCAATAACTTTCTCTCCTGGTCTCCTAAAGAAAAGTTTGTCAAACCCGCGATACTTTGCAGATCCAACCGGTAAAATAGTTTTCACAACAGGCTCGCATAATGGCTGCGAATTGCAAGATGCTTGGGGATGCGCCCTAAACCCATTTAACTACAGTGCCTATCTTAATTTTCTGCAGTCTCATAGCATGAACCTCATCCGTATGTGGTCAGTAGAGCATACACGTGTATCAACAGATGCTCCCGGAAACGAAGCCGTTCCTATGCCGTATCTTCGCACCGGCCCAGGCAATGCGCTTGATGGCAAGCCAAAATTTAATCTTAATCAATTTGACCAGTCATATTTTGATCGCTTGCGCTCGCGCGTCATTGACGCGGGCAATCGCGGAATTTATGTTTCCTATATGTTTTTTCAAGGCGTGAGCATTTGGCCTCCCGGCGGTAATCATACAGGTTTCTGGTTTGGACACTATTTTAACATTAACAACAACATCAATGGTATCAATGGTGATGCTAACGGTGATGGATTGGGATATGAATCGCATTCACTTACAGTCCCCGCGGTTACGGCAATACAAGAAGCCTATGTCAAAAAGGTAATTGACACGATAGGCGATCTTAATAATGTTATCTTTGAAATTTCAAATGAAGACGGCCGAGGCACCATTGCCTGGCAACAACATTTTATTGATTATATCCACAATTATGAATCCGGAAAGCCAAAACAACATCTTGTTGGAATAACCTATCGTAATCCAGGCGGAACAGATGCAGAACTATTTTCAAGCACAGCGGATTGGATCTCTCCGGATGACAACGCGACAAATCCCGGGATTGCTTCAGGAAACAAAATAAGTATTATTGACACTGACCATACTGCTACATATAATCCTGATCCAATCATTCTCTGGAAATTCTTTGCCCGGGGTTATAACCTCTGGCTTCTTGATGATCTCTCGAATATGAACGGCTCTACTGCCTTTTTCAATTCCGTACCGTCCCGAAACGCGTTGAAATATATCCAAATTTACGCAAAAAAAATGAATCTCGCCGCGATGACTCCTCAGGGAGCACTCACCTCAACCGGATACGCACTCGCTAATGTCGGTACTGAATATCTTATCTACCAACCTAAATCTAATACTGCCTTTACGCTAAATCTTGCAGTTGGCACTTATGCTTATGAGTGGTTTAACCCTACAACCGGCTTGATAGTGCAGACTAGCTCGGTAAGTGGGGGAGCGACAAAATCTTTTACTGCGCCATTCTCGGGAGATGCGGTTTTATATTTGAAAGTAAGCAGCGCCCCAACACCAACTCCGACACAAACGACTCAATCAGCCTCGACTCTGATGCCCACTCCGCCCCCAACTGGGTTTGTCAAAGGAGACCGTGTCCAAGTTTCAGCCGCGCCATCAGTTAATGTTCTCACCAAGGCTTATCCGTATCCATTGGGAATTTGGATGGGCACCGAACTTCTAGGCGCACAAGGCAAAATTATCGACGGACCCGTTTTCAGCGCCGGATGGGGTTCTTGGCAGACTTGGAATACGTATCAGGTACAGTACGATAACGGATTAACCGGATGGAGTATCGGAGATTTCCTTACGAAGGTACCTGCGCCAACTTACCCATACACGGGAACTAATCCTTTTTCGAATAACCGCCAAGGACTTATAAATTATCTCAATCAGCTTTCAAATAATCCCAATAGCCGTCTTATTTCCGCGGCATTTCTAAACTTTAGTGCCAGTCTTGATAATCCCCAAATTACGACCGCTCAAGCTGTTTTCAATCTGACAGGGCAGTGGCCCGGCTTGGTGCAAGCCCGATACAATGGCAGCTGGCAGGTAGATGAATTTCCACAACCGCAATATGTCAACCAGGCATTGATCGATTATTGGAATCATGGAGGCTTGGTTGAAATTATGGACAGCGGCTCCAATCCGATTACAAACCGTGCAACGCAAAATTTGAATGTGGCCTATACTCCGGGAACACCGGAGAACAAGAAATTTTTAGCGAGTCTCGACGCAATGGCGGCCGGATTTAAAGAGTTGCAAGATAAGGGTGTCATCGTTCTCTGGCGGCCGTTCTTTGAAGTTCAGGGTGGCTGGTCTTGGTGGTCCGGCTCTCCTCCGTACACCATAGCCCTCTGGCGCTATACATATAACTATATGACGGTTACCAAGAATTTAAACAACATAATTTGGGTGTATGCTCCAAACTTTATATCCCCATCTCATCAGAGCGATCCTGCCTGGGCTGCATTGAGCTACTATCCGGGTGATCAATATGTTGATGTCGTAGGACTTGATGTTTATACCTCAACCATCACTCCGGCCAACATCGGCGGGTACACTGATTTGGTCAGCACCGGTAAACCGTTTATATTTGCCGAATTTGGTCCGAATAATGCCGGCTTTGATTATCTCGCTTTTCTCAACGCTATAAAAACCTATTTTCCAAAAACAATTAGTGTCATGCCCTGGGAGGGCGGTCCAAACTGGGGTCTTGGTACCGGAAAAAATGCAAAAGCGTATATGGATGATCCGTGGGTACTCAACCGCGGAGAGTTAGGAGGAGGCGTAACCCCACCAACCCCAGGTGCTTCTATTTGTACCAATCTTTTGAATTCAACAACCGCAGTACCAACTTCCTTCGGAGCATCTTTCAACTGGCTTTCTTCAGCAAAAGAACTTCTAATGAATGTCATTTGCTCAGGCAGTTCGGCTACCGCAAATATAGGTAACGGCTCAAACACTCAGTACATATATAAGACAGGTTACGCATGGCAAAACAGCCAATGGACTCCATTTAACTATTCAGGCTCCAGCATGGATTCCGGAGGAAACTGGTTCATCGGCTCCGCAAACCGCGCACTAGGCACGCTTGACCTTACTCAAAAACAATCTGTTCTTTCCTACATCTGCGATTGGAACGGAAGCTCCTGGAAATGCGGATGCAATGATAATATTTGTTCAACAAGCTATTGGAATCTACAGCAGTTTAAGCAATAATTATTGCCCGACACCCGCCAAGATGTTCCAACTTCTGGCGGGTGACGGGCCCGCCCAACTGCCTTTGGCTGTTGGCGGGGAATCTACAGCAGTTTAAGCAGTAAATAAGAAATATTTATTTTGGCGCAAGGCAGTTGCAGTTGCTCTCTGCTCTTTGGCAATCTTTGCATTTTTTTTCCATTTTTGTCCGGAATTCACAGCCTTTCCAATGGAAAGGGTCAAAATGGCCGACTTCTATGGCGCATTTCGGGCACCTCCAGCCGTCGGCTTTTTTGCCGCAGATTCGGCATAAACTACTGGACATGGCGCCCTCGATATCTTTGTCGGTTAAATTTCTATTCATAAATATTATTTTACCATATTAAAAAAAGCCCATCTCTATGAGCGGGGCTTTATAAATATCGCGAATCCGTAGCTAATATGACAAGCATAAAGGAATTCGTCTGCGCCGGCCGACATGTTCGGGCTATCGCCGGGGTCGTGAAAAATTAACCGTGGGAAATTATTCCGCCCTCCGCTTGAAAAATTCTTAAGGCCTTTTACGACAACGAGATGGCTCGATTGCGTCCACCCTTTCTTTTTCAGCCAATTTGAATTTATTTCAAAAATTACCGGGCGACGGAGCGAAAGCTCCTTTTGGATATCTTTTAAAAGCGGAGGCTCCAAACTTACAACGCCGCCCAAGCTCACAAACTTGTCCAAAAGATCGCAGATAAACCGTGTGCGCTTATCTTTATCCGTACTCGTACCAAGGAGCAACTCTCTCATTATTTTTGGGTTGTTTTTGCCGCCGGAGAGCCCGCGCGTGCTGGGCCTCATGCCGGGAAGCCAAAATTTAACGGTCACGCCGTATCCTTTGCGGAGAAAATACCCGCACAATTTATCAATATCAACGCCACACTTGTATACGGGTATTTCTTTGGCTACGCGCTCTTGGCTTATCCGTTCCCCGTACCATTTCAAAATCATTGCCGCCGATGCCGCACCGCACCAGCCAACATCAGGCGGCTGCCGGACATACGGAACATTAAGGTTCATTTGCTAATCTCATTTCAAAAGGTCTCTTTGAGCATCTTATCATAGAAGTTCTTGCTATAATAAACCCATGAGATTTCATTTTCCGGCTATTTTTATTTTCGTTCTGTTGCAGCTCTTTTTTGTGTCGGCGGACTCCGCACTGGCATCGCGCTCGCTTTACCTCGGGCTTTCGGGTGCTGACGTAAAAACACTTCAGGATAAGCTCGTTACTTTGGGGTACCTCCCCGAAGGGAAAAATACCGGCTACTTCGGCACGCTCACCACGGCCGGTTTGAAAAAATTCCAATGCGAACAAAAAATTGCCTGCTCCGGCGCAGGCTACGGAGTCTACGGACCGAAAACTCAATCGTCACTCGCGCTGGCCTTCGACTTCCCTAAAAATCCCGCGACACTCTCAATTCTGCTCACGCCCGCCGCCACCGGACAATTTGAAATCTCCGGATGGATCCCTTATTGGAGAAGCGCCACCGGGACGCTGGATGCATTCAATCATTTAACACAATTAAAAAGCGTGATGCCATTCGGTTACACGGTAAAATTGGACGGCACGCTCTCGGACACTGCAAAGCTTACGGAAGAACCGTGGAAATCTTTTATTATCGCGGCGAAAGCGGCGAAAGTTCGCGTTGTGCCGACCGTCATGTGGGGAGGAGGGGAATCCATTCACCGCATATTAAGCAACCCCGAATCGCGCATAGCGCTTGAAAACGAAATCGCAAATACCGTAAAAGCGAACGGCTTTGACGGCATCGATATAGATTTTGAAGCAAAAGAGCGTGAGACGATAAATTATTTCTCAACTTTTTTGCAAGGACTTTACGCGCGGATGGGCAACAAATGG
>JAUSHV010000016.1 GCA_030648495.1 bacterium | reverse complement strand
AGCCATCAGTACACCTAAATTCTAGCTTAATGGTCGCAAGTTTCAGGCATTGGAGTCAAGGCCGATGTTTTAACTCATTAAAGAATGTATAATTAAAAAATGAGGAGAAAATATTGGATCTTAGTTATTATAATATTGCTGGCGGCGTTTTTACGCCTTTGGGACCTCAAGAATATTCCGCCGGGGCTTTGGTCAGATGAGGCTATGAACGGGGTGAATACTATTCAAGCAAATGAAGGTGGCGGATGGAAAGTTTTCTATCCCGAAAATTTTGGAAGAGAGGGTCTCTTTATAAATATCCAGGCTTTGTTTGTAAAAGCGCTGGGACATGAGCCGTGGGTTTTGAGATTGCCAAGCGCGATATTCGGAATACTGACGGTTTTGGGTCTGTATTTGATGACTAAAGAGTTGTTTTTCGGGCGCGTTGCCGTATTCTCCGCTTTTTTCATGGCAACGTCTTTTTGGCATATCAATTTTTCGCGCATCGGTTTCCGCGCAATCATGGCGCCGTTCTTTTTGGTCTGGGGATTTTATTTTTTATTTTTGGCCATGCGAAAGGCGCTGATTGAGATGCCGAAGGCACAGGTTTTGCAAGACCTTGCGCAGCGCGACGGCGCGAGCAGAGCAATTCTCCAGCAGGAGAATATGCGTGTCCTTGCAAAATCTGGTGCCGAGGCAATTTGGGCTCGGCCTGATGTCCTAATAGTAATTGCCGGCTTTATTTTTGGCCTCGGTGTGCATAGCTATATTGCTTACCGCGTGGCTCCGCTTATTGTTCTTTACCCATTATGGATTTTCTATAAAAATTATCGCGCCGGAAAATTAAAAGAGAGCGCCTGCGCGCCGTGTTTAATTGCTCTTTTTATTTTTATGGCGCTAGTCGCGGCTTCTCCTCTTCTTATATATTTCGCGCAAAATCCAGCCGATTTTTTCGGACGGACCTCGTCAATATCAATTTTTAGCTCACCTAATCCCCTAGCACAATTTTCAGAAAATACGGTTAAAACTCTCCAAATGTTTAATTTCTTCGGCGACTTCAACTGGAGGCACAATTTCCGCGGCGCTTCCCAGCTCTGGTGGCCGGTCGGAATTTTATTTTTGCTGGGTATTATCAGCTCGCTCCGTCCGTATTTTTCGCGCTTAACCCTCTCTTCGGGGGCTCCGACGCGCATTCAAAATCCGGTCGGAGCTCGCTTCATATTATTTTGGTTCTTCATAATGATGCTGCCGGTTGCCATGTCAAGCGAAGGGTTGCCGCATGCATTGCGCTCTATCGTTTTGTTGCCGCCGGCCATGATATTCGCAAGTTTGGGACTGGAGGCAGTGATCGGAAAAACAAAACACAGGCTGGAACAATGGAAAGAACGCTTTCCCGCGAAGCTTTTTCAGATAAACCGCATTGAACAAGAACTTAAAATTTTATTGGCAATTTTTTTGCTTTCCGTAACCGTAAATGCTTTTAACCAATATTTTATGCGCTGGGTAGGAGAAGCTAATGTTTACGATTCATTCTTGGGCAACGAAACCAAAATCGCGCATTGGTTAAACGATGCTCCAAAAAATGTAAAAAAATATGTTGTTACAGACAGCATAGATACCATTGATCTTACCGGCCGTCCGCTTTCATTTATGCCGGTTATTTTCATCACCAATACTTATTTTGACTCAAAACAAAAAGAAAAAAATATTTATTACTTAGGAAAAAATGAGTTTGATAAGATAGATTGCCCCACTCATTGCGCGATAATTCCGGTTGAATCTGGCCCAACTATTTACACAATTATAAGGCAAAAAGTGCCCGGTTTAATTATGAGTGCGAGCAACGGATTCGTTGTGTTAACAAAATAATTTATGAAGAAATTCTCAAATTATATTGCTGTTTTAATACTGACCGGAATGCTGATGTTGATGGTCGCTTCCAGTTGGAATGATTCGGCGACGTTTGATGAAGTGGCGCATATTCCGTCCGGGTATACGGCGCTTAAATATCAGGACTCGCGGTTAAACCCCGAGCACCCGCCATTGATAAAAGATTTAGCGACGCTGCCTTTGCTTTTTATGAATTTGAATTTTGAATTGCGTCCCGATTTCTGGCAAAACCCTAATGTAAACGACCGCCAATGGCAAGCCGGCCACGCTTTGCTTTATGAGTTTGGCCCGTCAGATGGCCGGGTAGGCAACGACCCTGATAAAATTCTTTTTGCCGCGCGCCTTCCGATAATGTTACTGGCAATAATATTCGGATGGTTATTTTTCGCGTGGATAAAAAAACAATATGGCTCCAGGGTGGGGCTATTAACGTTGTTTTTTTACGCCACTTCTCCGACAATTTTGGCTCATTCGCGCTATGTGACTACCGACCTCGGCGCAGCTTTCGGTTTTTTTCTAGGAATTGTTTTTTTCTTAAAATTTTTAGAGCGCCCGGATTGGAAAAAAACGGTTTGGCTGGGGCTAATCTTGGGGCTAGTTTTAATGTTTAAATTCTCGCTTATTTTGCTTTTGCCGATTTATGGGATTTTATTTCTGCTTTGGGTTTGGGCTGGTCCAAAGGTAAGAAGTTTGGAAGACCTTGCGAGCGCGACCGGCGCGAGTACGAGGAATTTTTCAGCAGAAAAATATCCGTGTCTTTCAAACTTCTGTACCTTTGGCAAGCTTATACTCGCCGGACTTTTAGCCCTAGCCGTAATCTGGATAGTCTATGCTTACCACACTTGGAATTATCCCCTTTCACAAAATTTAACTGACGCGCAAACTATGCTTCAAAGCTACAAAGTTCCTTACGTAGCTGATGCCGACCTTTTGCTTATCAAAAATAAATTTACGCGGCCTTTGGGACAATATTTATTCGGATTTTTAATGACGGCTCGGCGAACGGCCGGAGGAAACACGGCGTATTTTCTAGGCGAGGTCTCCGCAAAAGGCTGGCGGTATTATTTTCCTGTTATTTATTTGACGAAAGAACAATTATTTTTTCATCTGTTTTCGCTTCTCGCGCTTTTCTTGACTATTTTAAAAATATGCCGCGGAAAAAAATCTTCTTTGGCGATAAAAGAATGGATGGGGGATAATTTTTCGCTCATTGCGGGAATAGTTTTTATTGTGGTTTATTGGGCAGCTTCTATTGCCAACCCATTAAATATCGGCGTTCGGCATATTTTGCCGACCTTCCCATTTATTTATTTTTTGGTCTCCCGAGAGATAGTTATCTGGCTCCGCCCGCTGACATTTGAGCCTCAAAATTCCTTTTTTGGCTGGCTAAGATCTTTCTATGAAAACTACCTCAAGCCTCTGCCAAAATATTTTTTTGTTTTTCTTATTTTATTTTTAATGACTATGAATATGCTCCGCATATTTCCATATTATCTTTCGTTTTACAATATTCTCGGTGGAGGAATAAATAACGGATACTATATTGCGACAGATTCCAATTATGACTGGGGGCAGGATTTAAAAAGGTTGGCAACGCGGTTAGAAGAATTAAAAATAGATAAAATTTATCTGGATTATTTCGGTGGCGGATCTCCTGATTACTACTTTGGAGCTCAGACTTTGTCGCGGACGGTTAAATATGAACCATGGTGGTCTGCAAAAGGACCTCCTCCGGCCGGTTCCTATTTCGCCGTCTCTTTAAATTCCCTTGCCGGCTCACAAGCCGGATACAATTCTTGCCCGAATAAGTGCGGCGACGCCACAATAAAACCGGAAGACACATATCCCTGGCTCAAAAACAAAACCCCGGTTGCCCGGGGCGGAATATCTATTTTGATATTTAAAATTAACTAGCTCGTCTCTGCAATTACTACCGTTATAGTGGTTGCAATCCCGGCTAACGCCATGCCTACAAATGTAATTAGCGCCCCATCGTGAGTAGTATGTGCCACTAAAGCCACAAGGCTTATGCATGCTAACCACACCAAACCAACTTTTATCCAGTGCATTGTCTTTTGTCTCCTTCTGCCTTGAAGCTAGCACGACGCGTCATCGTTTGTCAAGCGCAAATTTTGAACCAACTTGGCGGCTTAGCCGCCAAGTGGCTATGATTCAAATAATAATTCGGCGAGCTCCTTATTTTGTTCTTTTCTCTCAATAAGCGTCGGCAAAGTATCTAATGCAAAAGCTTTATACTCTTTATCTGACTTAAATTGATTCAAAATAATACTTTTCTCACAAATCCCCGATATCTGATCAGTCGAGTATTCTGCCCAGCTTGATTTTATTAACTTGGCGGCTAAGCCGCCAAGTTTGTGAACTTTATAATTTAAATTTACATATGCACTAAGATGCAATAAATATTCATTGGAATAAATCAACTTGGCCTTGAATGTTCCTTGGAATAAAGATCCGCTCCTTTGATATTTTTTATTAAATTGCCAACTATATCCTCCGCCAAGCCTATGCATGAATTGGCTTATACCATTATTAGTCAACTGTTCCAGAATAAAATGGTAATGGTTTGGATTCAGGCAATACGCAATAAAATTTACTAACTTTTTGCGCTTTCTTTTGCTTTTGATTTCTGGGGATAGAAACGAACTTTCGTACAAGCTACCAATAGGATTTATCGTATTAAACTCATTCATGCTTTGCAAAAATCTTTGGATATCATAAGAGTTATTGAAAATATTACGCTTATCAACTCCGCGATTATAGATGTGATAAAACTCGCCATTTACAAATTGAATTTTTCTCATATCTCAACCCTAGCACTTGGCGGCTTAGCCGCCAAGTGGGAGCTTTGGACTAAAAACAAAACCCCGGTTGCCCGGGGCGGCTCTTCAATTTTAATTTATATGATTCAGTGATTATTTTGTGCTCCCGGGGGGATTCGAACCCCCGTTACGCGGATGAGAACCGCGCGTCCTAGACCAGGCTAGACGACAGGAGCAATTAATTGAATTCTTGCATAAAAACTAACTGCTTTCCAGTATTATTGACAAATCTATTATTAAGCGTTATAATGAAGATAGAAAGGTTGATCTGTCTTTGAATTGAACGATGATCCCTCCTTTCTTTTGGCAGTTATATGCCGGCAGAAAGGAGGGTGGCAGTTTTGGTCGAAACCAAGCGCCAGGTCGTCTGGCTCCCCCTTCGATTATTAGATTGGCAAAAAAAAGCCATGAAAATTCTAAGAGCGATAGGGATGGGTCTTGCGATTATCATCTTGGCAACTTTGATGGGTGACGCATTCAGCGCCTTTTCACAAGCCCTAGTTGCCACCTTCAAGTTCGAAGAGCATGCTATGCGTGTCGGAGAAAAAGCTCTCGACGCCGCATCGCCGATGCTCAAATAAACAAAATCCCGCCGAACCAGGCGGGATTAGTGTTTATATAAAAATCTTTATTCTTTATTTTTCCAGTAATTATCTTGTCTCACAAGTAATTTCTCTGCATCCTCCGAGTGCGCAATGAGCTCGAGCGACACACGTTCCATGCGCATGCTTTGGGAGCCTTTGACTAAAACTATATCCCCTTCTTTGACTAATTCTTTAACAAATTGCGCTGCTTCTCGCGAAGTTGAAAAACTTTTTATATTTTTTTCCGGCATACCGGCGGCGAGCGCTCCTTCGGCGGCAAATTTTGACCGCGGACCTACGGTCACAAAATAATCTGCAACTTTAGCTGTTTTCTCGCCGACCGCTTTGTGCGCTTCTATTGTAAATTTTCCGATTTCCAGCATATCCCCGAAAGCAACTATTTTTCGCACGGCTTCGAGCTCGCTCAAAGTATCGAGTGCCGCGTGAGTTGCCAATGGAGAGGCATTATACGAATCATCAAGTATTAGAGCTTTTTTTATGCCTTCAATTAATTTCAATCTTCCCGGAGGAGATTCATATTTTTGCAGCGCCTCAGAAATTTCTATTAAATTCATATCAAAGACAATTCCCACACCGACGGCGGCGAGGGAGGCATAAACATGCTGTTTTCCGTAAACATTTTTAAGTCGCACCGGTACGGAAGAGCCGGCGTAGTCAACTTTAAAAGCTATCCCTTCAATGCCGATTTTATAATTCGATGCCCGAATATCCGCTCCTTGCCCAAAGCCGAAAGATAAAATTTTTGCTTTTGTCTTGTCTTTTAAGTCCCAGACAACCTCGTCGTCGAAATTCAATATCGCTGTGCCGTCACTTTGCAAAGACCTTATGAGTTTTGATTTTTCCTTGGCCACCGCATCGGGTCCGGAAAAAAATTCAACATGTACCGGTATCTCGCCGATCGCAGTTATTATCCCGACAGAAGGAGTTGCTATCCGGAGCAATTTATCAAAATCCATGGGCCGGTCAACTCCCATTTCCAACACTAAAACATGAGGGAATTTTTTGCCTAAAGATATTTTAAACCCGTCTACCATGTTCATGAGCCATCCGAAAGAATTTTTCCATGCCGTATTTAAACCCAATACGGCAAGAGCCACTCCTATTTCGCTGTTGTAACTTTTACTGCTTTTACGGACGCTGAAACGGCTTTCCAAAACCGCGGCAGCCGCTTCTTTTGTGGAAGATTTGCCAACGGAGCCGGTTACGCCGATTATTACGGGCTTAAATTTTTTAACCGCGCGCCTTGCTTCAAAAACTAAAAAGTTTGTTACGATTTTTTTTAGAAAATTCATCTGTCGGGAGGAAGAGTATAATAATTTATAATAAATTGGGTAATCTCGCTAAATGTATCTGTAAGCGATTGCGAAGCGTATTTGACGCCCTGTGGACGTTCCAAGAAAAGAAGTATCAAATATTGCGGATCATATGCCGGGAAATATCCGAAAAATGTATGCAGATATTCTCCGCTGTATCCCTTGGATCCGGTATTCGGCATTTGCGCTGTTCCTGTTTTTGCAGCAACGCTGTAGCTGTCTATCTTGGCTTTCCCTCCGGCCAATTTCATATCTACCACATCAACCAACATTCTGCTTATAGTCACCGATGTTTCAGGTTTGATGACCTGTCTAATAACAACAGGCTGGCGATTTTGATCATCTTTCAAATAAGGCTGCATAAGCTTGCCGCCGTTGCCCAAAGAGGACAAAGCCATGGCGAGTTCCAAGGGCGTTACCGCGACTCCCTGGCCAAATGAAGCTGTGGCAAATTCTATTTCCCTTCCCGTATCCAAATTTGAAAGGTCTCCTTTCAATTCTCCTGGCAAATCTATTCCCAGCTTCTCCCCCAATCCGTAGTTATGAAAATATGTTTTTAATTTTTGCTCTCCCAGTTTACGCATCGCAAAAACCGCTCCGGTATTCAAAGATTCTTCCAATACCTGCGTCATAGTCTGTTTGCCGTGCGATTTACCGTCAAAATTTTTAATCGTAGCCGAACCAATCTTCACTTCTCCGGTATCAATATAAGTGGTATCTGCCGTGAGTGCTCCTTCGTTTAACGCTGCGGCCATGGTCAAAGGTTTAAACACCGAACCCATTTCGAATATTTTCTGAGTAAAAGGATTTAAGAAAACTCCTAGATCTTTTTCGGTTTTATAATTATTCGGATCAAATGACGGAGAGGCGGCCATCGCGAGAACCTTGCCGGTTTTGGGTTGCACAATTATTACTCCGGCGCTCTTGCCCTGCCATTTTGACCTCGCGGCTTCTATCTCTGTTTCAATAAATTTTTGCAGGTCCGGGTCAATAGTAAGCCTGACATCTTCCCCTCCACCGGGGTCGCTACGCAACGGGTTCACAATGGCAATCAAAAAACCTTTCGCATCTTTGTCCGCCGTTACCAAACTACTGTCTCCCGCCAAAATGTTGTTATAATATTTTTCAATGCCATATCGCCCTTCGTCCGCTCCGCCTGTTGCCGAAGAGCCGACAAAACCAAGTACATGGCTCAAAAAATCACCTGCAGGATAAACACGCCAGCTCGAGCTTTCCAATTCTACACCGGGTATCGCCAGTGCTAAAATTTTATCAGCTTCTTCTTGGGTTACCCGCCGCTTCAATATTTCATAAGGATCGTTTGCCTTTGAGATAGCTTTTGAAAATATATCTTTGTCGATTGGCGTAACAGCGTTCAACTTTTCCAAAAGACCTCCGGAATCTATGATAAATTTATTATTGAGGTATAAAGTGTCCCCTTGCTCGGTAGAAGCGGCCGCCACTTCTTCGCCGTTCTTATTTTTCAGATAAATATTTCCGCGCCGCGGTTCAAGAATCAGATTCACGCTTTGCTGACCCTTTGCCTTGGCCTCATAATAGTCCTTCATAATTATCTGTAGAAAAAAAAGCCGGACGCCGATAAGGACTCCGATAAGTAAAACCACCGAGACAAGGATATTCAGTCTATTGGTAGGTGTTGAATTCTTTTTTTGACGCCACATTATTAATTCTTTTAATTACATTCAGATTTTTTGTTTCGTAAAATCCCTGTTCTTCAAAAAGCCCTATGCTGAAACGCGTGTCCGCCGCGAGAAGTTTGGCCTGTATATTATCAAGCTCCCGCGAGGCGCTTTCAAAGTCCTTCGTTTTGCTTATTTTTTCCACATTTCCGGAAACTATCGCCCCTGAAAGATAAACATAGAAAATTGCCAGCCCCGCCAAAACCGCCAGATTGATTTTTAATATAGCCTTTCTTTTGGCGTACGGCAATGCGTCGGCGGCCGCAACAACGCGCTCGGCCTGAAACAGCGCATCTTCCATGTGGTTCTTCGGCTTTGCGTATACGTATGATAATGATAGTTCAAGAAAACTCATTTTTATTAAATTTTTTCAATTACTCTTAATTTCGCGCTTCGCGAACTCGGATTTTTTAAAATTTCTTCTCTTTGTGCGATGGTCGGTTTTTTTGTCAAAATGACAGCTTTGCCGTTTTTTGCCAGTTCCCGAAAATAATTTTTTACTATTCTGTCTTCCAACGAATGAAAGGATATTATCGCAAGGCGTCCGCCCGGGGCCAGTATTTCAAAAGCTTTTTTCTGCGCCGTATTTAAATTTTCAAGTTCCCCGTTCACTTTAATTCTTAGCGCCTGGAAAATTTTCGTCGCTTCGTGCAATTTTCCGTGCCTTTTAGGCATTACTTTCTCCGCAACTTCGAGCAAGTCCCCGACTTTGATGAATTTCTTTTTTCTTCTCGCGTCCGTTATTTCTTTTGCTA
>JAUSHV010000012.1 GCA_030648495.1 bacterium | reverse complement strand
AAGCTCTTTTAATTTTTCTTCATCAAACTCGCGGCGAGGCTGCATTGAATTGGGTTTTACTTTATCCGCCTCAATCCAAAAAACTCCGCTTTCTTTTCTGATTCTAGGTAACTCGTCCATCAGATTTATTATATAATAAATTGACTCCGCGATGCAAATTCTTTAAGCTGAAAACAGATAAGACTTTGCCGAAGTGGCGGAACTGGCAGACGCGCACGACTCAAAATCGTGTGGAGGCAACTTCATGAGGGTTCGACTCCCTCCTTCGGCACCAGAAAGGAATTTGTCCGAAATTAAGCAACAGTAATACGTTATCAAGAAGCCGTCCGTTTTTGTGGTGAGCAAAATCGCGAAAGCTCTTGGTGTTGATATCGAGGAGTTGATCAAATAATCCTATGGCAATAATACAACAAATTTTATGGCATACCAAAACAGTTCCCGATGTTCTTGATATGCTCCGTTCGCGTGAGCACGGTCTAACAAAAAAAGAGGCGAACGAGCGTTTTCAAGAATACGGACTCAATAAACTTCCTGAAGGAAAGGTAGATGGTTTGCTCCTTATTTTCTTTCGGCAATTTCAAAGTCCGTTGATTTACATTCTCTTTGCCGCGGCGGGTATTGTTTTTGCGATGGGAGAAGTTATTAACGCTTCGATTATCTTTGCGGTACTTCTTTTTAATGCGATTGTAGGAACAATTCAGGAAGGCAAAGCACAAAACACCCTGCTTGCTTTAAAAAAGTTTGCCGAAACTTCCGCAACTGTACTACGGAGCGGTATGGAGCTTATTGTCCCAGATACCGAGGTAATGCCCGGTGATATTATTGTATTGCAGGAAGGAGAAAAAGTGCCGGCTGATGCGCGAATTATTTTTTCCAATATCTTGAAAGTTGATGAGGCAAGTCTTACTGGAGAATCAGAACCGGTGACTAAAACCGATACAGTAGTGCCAACCGACAATCCCTCGGGACTGAGTCCTCGGGACGAACGTCTGCCACTGGCAGATCAGAAAAATATGGTATTTAAAGGTACGCACATTTTGAGTGGAAACGGCACTGCGGTTGTTGTAGCTACCGGACTCGCAACAGAAATTGGAAAAATTGCGCAGAAAATCTCCTCGATTGATACCGAGATTCCTCTAAAAACCAATATTCGTTATCTCTCTCGCGTTATTATCGTTACGGTAGCCGTCATCAGCGCCTCGCTCATTATTCTCGGCGTTCTTTCTGGTAAATCCCTCAAAGAAATGTTCACCACGGCGGTGGCGCTTTCGGTCTCTATTATCCCCGAAGGGCTTCCGATTGTAATGACTTTAGTTTTGACAACTGGCGTTTGGAGAATGGCAAAGCGTAATGTGTTGGTGAAGCGTTTGCAGGCAGTGGAAGCATTGGGGCAAACAAAAATTATTGCCGTGGATAAAACCGGAACGCTTACTAGAAACGAAATGCTGATTCAGCGCGTGTATGTGGACGGTAAAATTTTTAACATCACAGGCAGCGGATATGAGCCAAAAGGCGAAGCAATTTTTGATGGTAAAATTATTGACCCTTTAAATCATCCGGAACTGCTTTTTAGCGGAAGAATTGCGGCGTTCTGCGCCAACGCTCGGCTGTCTTTTTCGGAAGAAACCAGTATTTGGAAGATTGCGGGTGATCCAACCGAGGCGGCGATGTTGGTGCTCTCTGAAAAAATTGGATTCCGCCACGAAGCGCTGGAGCAGGAAACACCGAAAATTTTTGAATTACCGTTTGACTATCAAAAAAAGTATCACGCCACAATTCGAGCGGTTGACGGCAAAAATTTCCTTACTATCGTTGGCGCGCCGGAGAAAGTGCTTTGGCTTTGTAAAAATAGCTGGCACAAAGATGGAACCGAAACCCTGCGCGGAGAAAAGAAAAAAGAATTAGAATCAATTTTCCATAATCTTGCGCAAGGTGGTTTTCGGATAGTTGCCTATGCCATCAATCCAGATACCGGGCGGAGCGTTGATGGGAACGCGATGCCGCCGCTCACTTTTGTTGGTTTTTTTGGTATGAATGATGCGCTTCGCGGCGAAGTTAAAGAAGCAATGCAGAGAGTAAGAGCGGCGGATATGCGCGTGGTAATGATTACTGGCGATCACCGCCTTACGGCACAGGCAATTGCGAAAGAGGCCGATATTTGGCGCGAAGGCGACAGTGTTCTTACCGGGGAAGAAATGGATAAAATGTCCGATGACGAGCTGGCGGAAAAACTCGCCCGCGCCAGCGTCTTTGCCAGAGTTACGCCAGATCACAAACTCCGCATTATTCAGGCCTATCGCAAGCGAGGTGAAATTGTGGCCATGACCGGAGACGGCGTGAATGACGCGCCATCGCTCGTGGCGGCTGACCTTGGCGTGGCCATGGGAAAAATTGGCACCGAGGTGGCAAAGGAAGCTTCGGATATAGTGCTTTTAGACGACAACTTTGCAAGTATAGTTTCCGCTACCGAAGAGGGCCGAGGAATTTATAAGACAATTAAAAAAGTCATTCTTTATCTTTTTTCCACGAGTACGGGCGAGGTGTTGGTCATCGCGGGCGCGCTTGTCTTAGGATACCCGCTACCCATTCTCGCCACTCAAATCATCTGGCTTAATTTTGTTACTGACGGCTTCCTTGATGTTGCTCTCGCTATGGAACCAAAAGAAAAAGGACTCATGCAAGGAAAATTTGAGCGACCTAAAAAATGGATTGTGGATGGACTTATGGCGCAAAGGATGTTCTTGATGGCATTACCGATGGCCATTGGCACGTTGTTTATTTTCAAAGATTATATAGGAGATGACATGACCAGAGCATGGACGATTTCCCTCACGACACTTGCAGTGTTCCAATGGTTCAATGCTTGGAATTGCAGATCCGAAAGCAAATCTATTTTCCAAATGAATCCGTTTTCCAATACGTTTCTTGTCGGCGCGACCGCGGTTGTCGTCTCGCTCCAGTTATTTGCGGTCTACA
>JAUSHV010000057.1 GCA_030648495.1 bacterium | reverse complement strand
TCTCGGGAGATGCGGTTTTATATTTGAAAGTAAGCAGCGCCCCAACACCAACTCCGACACAAACGACTCAATCAGCCTCGACTCTGATGCCCACTCCGCCCGCAACTGGGTTCGTCAAAGGAGACCGTGTCCAAGTTTCAGCTGCACCATCATTGAATGTTCTCACCACTGCTTATCCCTATCCATCGGGAATTTTTCTTGGCGCCGAACTTCTAGGCGCAAAAGGAACAATTATCGGAGGACCTGTTTTCAGCGCCGGATGGGGTTCTTGGCAGACTTGGAATACATATCAGGTAAAGTACGATGACGGATTAACCGGATGGAGTATCGGAGACTCTCTTGTGAAGGTACCTGCGCCGCCCTACCCATACATTGGAACCAATCCTTTTTCTAATAACCGCCAAGGACTTATAAATTATCTCAATCAGCTTTCAAATAATCCCAATAGCCGCCTTATTTCTGGAGAACAACTTGGAGATAGCAATGCCTTAATTCTTAACGCTCAAGCCATATTCAATCTGACAGGGCAGTGGCCCGGCTTGGTGCAAATGTATTACTCGAACGAATTGTCAAAAATCAAGAGCGCTAACGCCGCATTGATTGATTATTGGAATCATGGAGGCTTGGTTGAAATTATGATGATCGCCGAACCATTGATAAGCAGTGCGCAGAATTTGGATGTGGCCTATACTCCGGGAACACCGGAGAACAAGAAATTTTTGGCGAAACTTGACGCATATGCGGCCGGCTTTCAAGAACTGCAAGACAAGGGCGTTGTCGTCCTTTTTCGGCCGTTTTATGAAGTTCAGGGTGGCTGGTTTTGGTGGTCCGACTCTCCTTCACGCTTCATACCCCTCTGGCGATATACGTACAATTATATGACCGTCACTAAGAATCTGCATAATATCGTTTGGGTGTATGCTCCGGCGTACCTATCCCCATCTCGTCAGAGCGATCCCGCCTGGGCGGTATTGTCTCATTACCCAGGCGATCAATATGTTGATGTTGTAGGACTTGATGCTTATACCTCAACCATCACTCCTGCCGGAATCGGCGGGTACAATGATTTGATCAGCACCGGTAAACCGTTTATATTTGCCGAATTTGGTCCGAATAATCCGGGCTTTGATTATCTCGCTTTTCTCAACGCTATAAAAACCTATTTTCCCAAAACAATTAGCGTCTTGACTTGGGAGGGCGGTCCAAACTGGGGTCTTGGTACCGGAAAAAATGCAAAAGCGTATATGGATGATCCGTGGGTACTCAATCGAGGAGAGTTAGGAGGGGGATCGACATCACCGACTCCAACACCTATTCTTCCTCCTCCGCCTCCGCCTCCTCCAACTCCCGCTTCTATTAAATTCTCATTAAATAATAGAGTCCAAGTTTCTTCAGGACCTCTCAATGTTCGTCCAAGTGCCAATGGAATTTGCCCTGGGACTTGCCCCACGCAACCTACTGGAGTTCTAGGAACAGTAATCGGAGGCTCCACCAATGCCGGAGGATTCAACTGGTGGAATATCAATTATGATTCCGGAGTAGATGGCTGGTCTGTTGAAAACTACCTTACAAAGAAATAAAATTAAGCGTATACTTTAAACATGGCACTGTTTTACACACTAATAGCGTTGAGCGTCGTTGGAGGCTCTTTGGCTCTCTTTTTGGAGTCCAAGAAACGGCAGTAAGCATCATAAACTTATGGAGCAATATGACTTTGTGGCTATCGGGGACACCGTAACCGACTGTTTTATAAAATTAAAAGATGCGACCGTAACTTGTGATATAGACAAGACGAATTGCAAGATTTGTATGCGTTTTAAGGATAAAATTCCTTATGAAGACGTTTTTATCGTACCCGGAGTAGGAAACGCCGCAAATGCGGCGGTCTCCGCATCGCGCCTAGGCTTAAAAAGCGCTCTCATCGCGAATGTCGGCAATGATGTTTATGGCCAGGAGATAGTTGAAAATTTTAAAAAAGAAAACGTAAGCACCGAATTCATAACTGTTCATCCGGATAAAAAAACTAATTATCATTACGTTCTTTGGTATGAAGACGACCGGACTATTTTGATAAAACATCAGGAGTACGATTATAAACTTCCTTATTTTAATGATCCCAAATGGGTTTATTTTTCTTCAATGGCAGAAAATTCTCTGCCCTTCCATCAGGTTTTTGAAAAATATATGCAGGAACACCCGAATGTTAAATTGGCTTTCCAGCCGGGAACTTATCAAATAAAATTCGGTAAAAAAAAGCTTGCCGGACTTTACAAGCGCACAGAAGTTTTTATATGCAACAAAGAAGAAGCCCAGCGCATTTTGGAAGTAACTGAGAACGACATAAAAAAATTAATGATAGGGCTCGCCGAGCTTGGTCCCAAAATCGTTTCGGTGACAGACGGCACGAACGGTTCTTATGTTTACGACGGAAAATCTTTCTGGCTAATGCCGATTTATCCCGACCCAAGGCCTCCCTTACAGCGGACAGGGGCAGGGGACGCTTTTTCTTCTACCTTTGTTGTGGCGCTCGCTCTTGGTATGCGCATTGAGGACGCTCTCCGCTGGGGGCCGATTAATTCAATGTCGGTGGTACAAAATATCGGCGCACAAAAAGGCCTCCTTACCCGTTTCCAGCTGGAAAAATTTCTAGAAGACGCCCCGAAAGATTATCTGCCGAAATTGATTTAAATATGAATTGGTTTTATACGGTTGGCGAAGACGAAAAATACATAAAATATAAATTAAAAAATGGAGCAAAATTATTTTCCTTCGTTTATTTTATTGGATTTATAGCAGGAATCGTTTTTGGGTTAAATACCGATGACCCTGCAAAGCACGCCATATTAATATTTTTAATGAATTGGATTTTTATCGGCATGGTTTTAAGCTTTCTTGGAGGGTGGGATGCGTTTATTTATCAACTCAAAAACCAATGGAATGATAAGGAAATAATTCGGCGGGGCGGCCTAAGAGGTTATTTTACCTCTCGAGATTACGAAATTTGGATTGAGAAATAATATGTCTAAAATATCCGCATCACAGCTGATTATTATAGGAATCGCACTTATTGTCGGAAGCATCTATTGGTTTGGGGAAAATAAAGAAGCGCTTATCCCGGATTGAAGTCCGACTTCAATCAAGACAGAATTCTTTCCACTTTTAAATTTATAAATTAGGTTATATAATCTTATTATGCCAAAAGAAACAACAAATGATGAATTGGCCCGGATGATAGCTAAAGGATTTGAAGAGACGGCTTCAAAGGTTGATTTAATGGCTGTAAAAACCGATATCAATAGCTTAAAGAGCAGCATACAACACATCGATGGGCGACTAGACCATTTAGATGCCCGCATGGGCCGCATGGAAGCCGATTTAGACGAACTAAAAGGCGGCATTGTATATAAATTTGAATTTGAAGATTTAATGTCGCGAGTTAAATATCTAGAAACTAAACTCGGTGTTGAGAGCGGAAAATAAAAAAATGACATTAAACGATTATTTAAATAAAGCGTTAAAAGAAGGGTGGGCGGTGGCGCATTTTAATATTTCAGACGCGGTTACGCTCGCGGGTATTTGCGAGGCGGCGAAAGAGTTGGGGGCACCGCTTATGATTGGGACTTCAGAGGGCGAAAGAAAATTCATTGGGTCCGCACAAGCGCGAGTCATGATTAATGCCTATCGCGACGAATACAAACTCCCAATTTTTTTGAACGCAGACCACCACAAAAGCGTTAGCAAGGCGCAGGAGGCGGTGGATGCGGATTATGATTCTATACATATTGATTTATCGGTTGCGAAGTTGGAAGAAAATATCAAAGGCACGAAAGAAGTTGTTGCTTATGTAAAGTCTAAAAATAAGGATATTTCAGTAGAAGGAGAGGTTGGGTATTTGGTAACAGAGTCATCAAAAATTTATAAAGAAATTATTGAAATTCCTCCGGAGAGCCTTACGAAGCCCGAAGAAGCCGCGCGGTTTGTTCAAGAGACAGGCGTTGACCGTTTCGCGCCCGCCGTCGGTAATCTTCACGGCATCGCGGCAAATGTTAAAAAATTGGATATCGCGAGGATTGAAGCAATTCGTTCTTTAATTGGGGATACCACAATGGTTCTTCATGGAGGCTCCGGTACGCCAGACGAGCAAATTAAGAACGCAATAGAAGCGGGGATAAACAATATCCATATAAATACAGAGCTTCGTGTGGCCTACGCAGACGCTCTACGCAAATTTTTAAACGAAAATCCAGAAGAAACCACCCCATACAAAATGTTTGCACCGGTCATCGAAGCCATAAAACAAAAAACCGCCGAGAAGCTTAAGCTTTTCGGCAGCGTGAATCGGATTTAGCGCTTATTGCGCTCAAGGCAGCTTAGATACATCGCGCCGTAGGGCACAGACAGCGAGCCAGCATTGGCGCCGTTGTCATATTCGCGGCGACTGAATAAGCTGACCATTTTGTCATATAAAACTTTTTGGTTTTCATAATACTGTTCACAGTTTTCTGTGGTACCTTTTTTGTGTACGGGTAGCGAGCGCCATTTTTGAAAGTTTTGAGCTACGGGCGGCCTTGGTTCCGGCGGCACATTTTGCTGTGTTTGCGCTTGAGCAATTTGAGCTTTGGCCATTTCCCAAAAAGCAACGCTCCCTACCCCACACACCAATGCCACTGCGATAACCAACGCTGTAGTTGTTCTATTTTTCATTTTTCTTCTCCCTCTGCCTATATTCCTAGCAAGTCGGGGTATTTTTGTCAATGGCTTGAGAATAAATTTGTTTAATGCTAGGCTTATTTAATGCAATCAATTGTAGCTGAAAGGCGCGATATATTGGGTAAGAAAACTGCAACCCTCCGCAAGAAGGGTTTTTTGCCTGGGGTTGTGTATGGAAAGGGCTCCGCATCAGAAAATATTACTGTAAAGGAGGGC
>JAUSHV010000036.1 GCA_030648495.1 bacterium | reverse complement strand
GGTTCCGGCAAATTGTTTAATTCCAAAGCCCTCTTCTCCAAATATTCTTCCGTATTTTTTTCGGGGTCGTCCAATACTTCTTCCATTAAAGCATTAATTATCAACCCAATTTTAATACTTTGTGGGAGTTTTGTTAAGTCTTTTATTTTGTCTCCGTTGATTTTCATCATTTTTGGCGAAACCGGGTCGCGCTGAAGTTTTTCCACCAAAAATCTGAAGTGGCGGAGCTTATATGGCTCTGCTTTTGGCACGCCTGAACCGATCCGATCGCAGATGCGGACACGGATTAAATCTTCCATATCTTCCGGCCCAACTCTTTTTATCAGCCTTCTCACCGAAGACTCCTTAACTTCATCCACATTGTAATAAAAAAGATGAAAGCGGACGAGCTTCGCAACTTTCTCCGTGAAATCTTTTCCGTATTTTAAACGAGAAAGAACCTGAAAAGCTATTTTCTCTCCGATAACTTCGTGATTATAAAATGTTGAGTCCGACCCGTCGCCATGTTTCGCTCGCGGTTTCCCGATATCGTGAAAAAGGGCGGAGATTCTCACAACCAAAGGCCAGTGTTCTTTTGCGGCGCAATCAAGCGCGCGCAAATTGTGTTCCCAAACCGTATAAATATGGTGTTTGTTTTGCCCGACGCCATAGCCTTCTTCAAGCTCCGGCAAAAATAATTTTAAAATTCCCGCTTCGCGCATAAGCTCAATGCCTTCAGATGGCTTTTCTGACATCGCGGTTTTTGAAAATTCAACTTGTATGCGTTCTTTCGCAATCATTTTTAAAAGATGGGTTTTTTCTTTCAATGCTTCGTGGGTTTTTTTCTCAATCGTGAAACCAAGCTCCGCCGAAAACCTTATAGCCCGCATTATGCGGAGCGCGTCTTCATCAAAGCGTTCTTTTGCGTCTCCCACCGCGCGAATCAATTTTTTTTCTAAATCTGCTTGGCCATTGTAAGGATCGATAACCGCCATCCCTTCGACTAAACTTAGGGCGAGAGCATTCACCGTAAAATCGCGGCGCGCTAAGTCGTCTTCTAATTTATCCGCAAATTTTATTTCATCGGGGTGGCGCTTGTCAGAATATTTTCCTTCAAGGCGATACGGCGTAATTTCTATGGTGCGGAGTCTTGGATCGTCCGAATCAGTAACCACGCTAACCGTTCCGAATTTATTTTCATAAAAACTTTTTGGAAATAATTCTTGTATCTGCTCCGGCTTGGCATTGGTCGTGATATCCCAATCTTGCGGTGCACGGCCAATAAGTAAGTCTCTTACGCACCCACCGACAAGATATGCCTCAAAACCGGCACCTTCCAAAATCGCCACCGCCGCCCTTATTTCTTTTGGTATCGAGAAATTCATATTTTTTATTGTAAGCGAGCCAAAATGTGCGCCCTGAGGGATTTGAACCCCCAATAACGGTTCCGAAGACCGTCGTGATGTCCGTTTCACTAAGGGCGCTTATTAAATTGTTAGTAGCCTTAATTTATCACATTTTTTGCTACTTGACAAGCCCTTTAAAAAGGAGTATAATAAGAGCAGAAACATGGGTTATTGCTTCCAATAGGACTGCGAAGGCCAAAGTGCACAAAGTCATTTATATATAGACATAGCACTCACATCTGGCTTCCGCAGTCCCAATGGGAGCAATAATTTAAGAAAATAAAAAAGGCGTTTTTTAAAAACAAAAGGAAAAAGGAGGTTTGCGTATGAATACGTTGCAGATAAGGGATAGAATATTTCCGAGCGTTTTCGTTCAAGCGGACGGAGAAGAGGCCAAGGCGAGACCGGTGCATCGCGAGGAGTTGCCGAAGCTGAAAATCATACACGGCGCCAAACGCGAATTTGCGAAGCCGAAGGCAGGAACCCTGGGTTTTGGAATTTTTAAAGATTGCGGTGGCGCATGCAGCTTAGAGCGCACATCAGCAAATCTGAAAGAGACCTTCGTACTGCCTCCGGAAATTGCCTCCGATTGCGAAGAGCGGGAAAACTGGCTCACGAACCTTTTCTTCAATGGTCTGGATGAGTGCCGGGAAATCAGTAAGATGGATAGCGATGCGAAAGAGTCGCTATTCGCGGCGGCAAAAGATCTCCTGGCCAGGATCGGCATGGAAATCGATGCCGGGTCCATGATGGCTGCATCCAGGTGGATTCTCGACTGCGTCGAGGAGAGCAACTACGGCGACCACATGGAAGAGAATGGCGAGGAACTTTATCCTCGGCTACGGGATTTCGCGAATGGCTTCCCGAAGACATTTAAACTCTTCCGCAAAGCCATGCAATCCGCCGGCATCATCTTCCCAGGCTAATCCCTCCTAAAAAATCCTACCGGGATGGGTGCGATAGTCGTCCTGACTAATCGCATCACATCCCACATCCTCCGAGCGCTTGATTAAATTATCGAGCATTGGGAGGAAGTAAAAGTTGTTTGAAAAAATCAAAAAAGGAGAAAAACATGCGCAGAGCATTGATTGTGTTTGGGTTCATTATGATTGTAGCCGGAAGCCCAGGATTTGGATTCCTGCTCATAATTGCTGGCATGCTCGTTTCAAGGTCAGGCAACTAACCGCCCAAATCGGGCAAGAAGGAGGAAGTTATGCGACTTGCATTAATTGTATTCGGATTTATTCTGATTGCCAGCGGCGACGGATTTGGTATTTTGTTGATTGCAGCTTCTTTCTTCATAGGAATCAGGTAAATTAAAAAAACCAAATTCCGCCTCAATGCCATCTGGCCGCCCACCGTTATCACGCGGTGGGTTTTCATTTTTCACTTTCTCCTCTTCCCATGAAAAGCTTTGTGAACCTCTTGAAGTTGTTTGTCGGTAAAGTGGGTGTAGATTTGTGTAGTTGAAATATTGGCGTGTCCGAGCATGGCTTGGACTGAGCGGAGGTCGGCGCCGTTTTGCAATAAGTCGGTTGCGAACGCGTGTCTCAAAACATGCGGGGTAACTTTTTTGGTAATGCCAGCTTTAATCGCATATTTTTTTACCATGCGCTCTATCGAGCGGGGAGTCACGGGAAATAAAGACTCACTATCAACGTCTTTTCGTTTATCAATGTAGGCTGCAACGGCTTTTTTCGCGCTTTCAGAGACAAACACAACCCGCACTTTTCCGCCCTTCCCGCGCACGGAAAACTCTCCGCGCTTTAAATTAATCGCGTCTTGGTTAAGCCCGCAAAGCTCCGAGATTCTTAGTCCCGTAGAAAAAAACATTTCTAAAATAGCCTTGTCGCGAAGACCGTGTTCGGAGGAACTCTCCGGGGCATTAAGCAACCTTTCCAAATCCTCCGCGCCCAAGAGATCGAGCTCGCGCTCCGGAAGCTTCGCCAGCTCAAGCTTCTCGGCGTCCAAAGACTTTACATTGCGCCGGGACAAATATTTCAAAAACATGCGCAGGGCTATTATATAGTAGTTCTGGGTCGGTTTATCTAAATTCGCTCGATTGAGATACAATCTATACTTCCGGACTATATCTTCATCAATACCGTCTGCGCTACTTATTTTAGAAAACTCAAAAAACCGCTTTAAATATCTATCGTAATTTTCGACAGTTTTGACGCTTCTACCTTTTTCTATTTCCAGATATTCCAAAAATTCTTTTTTAAGCTTCTCGACGCTTGTCATGGCTTTATTTTAACACAAAATGTCGCAAAATGGAGAGATTTGCGCAAATTTAATTTTTATGATAGAATTTCAATAATGTTAAAAACAAAAATAAAAAAGAAAATAATCGAGTCGCACAAAACTCACGACAAAGATACCGGCTCCGCTGACGTGCAAGTGGCGTTGCTTTCGGCTCAAATAGATGTTTTGACCGACCATTTAAAAAAGCATGCAAAAGATAACCACTCAAGAAAGGGTTTGCTGAAAATGGTCTCAAAAAGGAAAAAACTTTTGACCTATGTCTCCAAAACCGACAAGGTCGGTTACGAAAAATTGATTAAAAAATTAGGATTAAGAAAATAAATATTGCCGAGGGAAGCCGAAAGGCTTTTTGAGGCTTTGCTACAATAAAATTATGTCGGACATTAAACACAAAAATCAGCGCGTCGCGGTTTTTATAGACACGCAAAACCTTTACCACTCCGCGCGGAGCCTTTTTGGCGGACGGGTAAATTTTAAAAATTTGTTAGCAACTGCGGTCGGTGGCCGCCAGCTTATCCGCGCGTTCAGCTACGTGATCAGCACAAAATCTGGAGAAGAAAAACCTTTCTTTGAGGCTCTGATAAAACTTGGCATTGAAATGAGGGAAAAAGAACTTCAAGAATTTTTTGGCGGAGCAAAAAAAGGCGATTGGGATGTGGGCCTCGCGGTTGATGCGATACGCACCGCGGAAATTGTGGACACAATAGTCATCGCCTCCGGTGACGGAGATTTTGTGCCGTTGGTTGAATATTTAAAAAATCAGGGACGCCGCGTAGAAGTTATCGCTTTCGGCCGCTCTTCTTCAGGAAAACTCAAAGAAGCTGTTGACGAATTTATTGACCTGGGAGAAGAGCCGGGAAAATATATAATCAAGAGATAGGCTGGACAAAATTTGCAGTAAAAGCTAAGATTTATTTATTATTAATAATCGCGGTGGTCTTTGGATAGGTAGCTCCTCTTGTCGAAGGGCTAAAATCTGGAGGGCACTGCGTCCCGCCGAAGCCTCGGCGAAGGCGGATTACATTATAAACACATGCAATCTAAAAAATTTACGACGGAAGTCGGCGGTAAAACTTTAACCGCTGAATTTACCGATATGGCCCACCAGGCCAACGGTTCTTGCCTGGTAACTTACGGCGATACTGTGGTTCTCGCAACCGCCGTGCAGTCAAA
>JAUSHV010000053.1 GCA_030648495.1 bacterium | reverse complement strand
GTGTATGCCGTCCATTATGACGAGGCGTTTCCCGTGTCTTTCAATAATTGGAGGCAGATAACACGAGAGCGAAGATGTGCCCTCCATATCTTCTCCAAAAACAAACCAAGCGCCAAGTTCGCAGATACCGCTTGAAATCATGAAATTTCTAAAAAATGAAGGTAAACCTTCCAAGACGCCGGTAAGATTCTCGCGATAAGCGTATTTTTGTCCGACCTCAAGCGTTTTTGGGTCGAATTTTGCCAGCTTTATGGTACTGCGAATAAATGGCATATGTCCGTTCATTGTTCTGATTCGTGAAATGAGATGGACTGCAATATCCCAAGAGAGCGGATGAATGTCGTGGACTATTTTCATATCGCGCAACGGAATAATATGGCTGAACTTTTCAGGATCGGGTAAGTGGAGCTGTTGGGCGAACATATTACCATTAAGATTTAGTCTTTTCAAAAATTCTTCCTTGCCAATTTCCCATTCAGGTGTTTTCATATGTTTTTATTTCCAAAATTTCAAATCTTCAGTTAATATAGAAGAATGCCGGTAAAAAGTAAAATATTGGGGTTTGACATGGACGGAGTCATAGTTGATAATTCCCAACTAAAATTAAAGATTGCTAAAAGTTTGGGATTTAATTTGGCTCCTTTCCAAACACCGGCCGAGATAATAAAAAAAATTATGGCGCCGGAAATGTTGCGAAAATTACAACTTGCTATCTATCACAACCCACTTATTTCTATAGAAGCTCCGCTTATGCCGGGGATTGTAAGTCTTTTGGGCGAGATTAGCTCGGCAAAAATTCCTTATTTTCTCATCTCAAGGCGTCTTGAGCCGGAGATAGCGATAGGCCTTTTGAAGAAAAGGGGCATTTGGCCAAAATATTTTAATGAATCTAACGCACTTTTTGTAATTACTCCAGAGGACAAAAACACTAATGCAAAGAGGCTAGGTGTAACACATTATGTGGATGACGAAACGAAGATTTTATCCGTTCTTGAAGATGTGCCGAACAAATTTTTATTCGACCATTTGAACGTATTTCCCGAATCAAACAATTACACAAAAGTTGCTTCTCACGAGGAGCTTGCTAAATATTTTTTATAACATTCCAATATTCTTGAGAATGTAAGAATATTGTTCATATTACCTCTAACCATTGACAAATAAGGACGGACCTGTTAGGCTTGAACCAGCGTTATAGAAAGAATTTGACGTTCTTTGAAAATCTTAATCTTTTTATTTTGAAAGGAGATCGATATTATGAAGGTCACATTTTGTTTTCTGTTTATTTTGGTGCTTTTGGTGCCTTTTACGACTGGGGCGCAGGAGTGGTATTATTCCGCAAGCGAAATTTCTGCAGTCTATCGTTATCAATATGATTACGGAAGACGCTTAAAAAATCCCGTTTCTTGCGATGTAAGCGGCGGCAATTGTACCGCGAATTTCAAAGGGAAAAAGATAGGCGTGCCGGAGAAGTTTTTAAATGAAGTAAAGCGGCATATTGTGGAAATGTTGAAAACTGGTGCGGCAAGATACGTTTTTGAATTAGACGCCGGGCATGGACACTTCGCTTTGCCAAAAGACACTCTTGAGCATTATTGGGAAAAATATGATGATCGGGTAGAATTGCTTGAGGCCGTTTTACGCGACCAGAATTTATCAGTGCTCTACCATACTGCGGAACATTTGAAAGTTACGGAAAATGACCCGGCGGATGTTAAAGATTGGCAGGCGAAACGCAATGTTTTAGCCGGGTTTGACGGAAGTCAAATCAAGATCTTAGAACCCACGAAGAACGGAGTCGGCAGAGGGGTTGAATCGCCGCTGAATAGTTTCGGCGGAATGAATTTTTCCGTGCATAAGAACGGGAACCTGTTCCTTTATGTAAAGAGCGAAGACGGACGCATGTATGCGCTTTCATTAGACATATCTTTTGACGATAATTTCAGCGATTAACCGGAGCAAGCAGGCTCCGGTTTTTTTCGTGTATTTTTATTTCCCCCTTTTTCTGTTATATTTTTTGCAATGCGTAGGATTTTAAGGCGAAAATTTTTTGAGAGACCGGCGTTAAAAGTCGCGCCGGATTTGTTGGGAAAGTTTTTGTGTGTGAAAAGCCCACTTGGCGTCCAGGACGCCAAGTGCTTAATGATAACCGAAGTTGAGGCTTATGGTGGGCCAAAAGACAAAGCGTCTCATGCTTTCCGCGGTCGGACCAAGCGTAATGAGCCGATGTTTGGTGAGGCGGGCCGGTGGTATGTGTATTTTACTTACGGCATGCACTGGATGCTCAATATTGTAACCGGATCAAAAGATTATCCAGCCGCAGTTTTAATTCGTGGCGTTGCCGATTTTTCGCCACAGAGCGTTATTAAGCGCGAGACTTCGAAGGCGAATATTTTTCAAGACCTTGCGAGCGCGACGGCGCGAGCACGAGGAATTTTTCAGCAGAAAAATATCCGTGTCTTGAAAAATGTTGCGCCAAGAAGGCTAAGCGGCCCTGCTAAACTTACCAAATTTTTAAAAATAGATAAGCGTTTTAATGCCAAAAAAGCTGATAAAAAAACCGGGCTTTGGATTGAGGACTGCGGAGTAAAAATAAAAAAATCTCAAATTAAGCGCATACCGAGAATCGGTGTGGACTATGCTAGGGAATGGGCCAAAAAACCGTACAGATTTTTGCTAAAGTTTTAATTTTGCTTTCATTGTTGGCTTTGTTATAATTAAACCATGGTAAAGAAAGTTACAATTTATTCCACTCCATGGTGTGTCTATTGCAAGATGGCCAAGAAATATTTTGCGGACAATAAAGTAGAATACACCGAACACGATGTTGCCGAAGACACGAAAGCAAGAGATGAAATGGTCAAAAAAACCGGACAAATGGGCGTTCCCGTCATTGATATCGACGGGCAACTCACAATCGGCTTTAACCAGGTAAAGCTAAAACAGCTTTTGGGGCTTTAACTAAACTTGGCGCGGTCTTCGAGGAGCTCCTTTGTTAGCTAGCAGATAGCTATTGCTAAAATATAAATTTCCTGCTATAGTTTAGCAGGATTTTTTGTTCTTGAATAACTGAAAAAGGAGGCTCAATATAGTGTTCATTAATTATTTTGGTTGGTTTTTGTCTGGGGAATTATTCGCTTTCCCCGCTAAAGAATTCTATTTTTGGTTTTCAGTCGTCACTCTTTTTATTCTTGTAATTCGGTGGATTGTATTCCTTAAGTATTTTTATCTGCCAGCCTTAGAAATATTTGATAATCTTGAAAGCCGCTACGGAGTTGAAGTTGATAATTCCACAGTTTATGATCAAGTGTATGGCATGGTCATTGGGCCGCCGATAGAGGAATTAATTTTTAGATCGCCAATTTTGTATCTTGTATTACAAGAAAAAATCTGGCTTTCAATATTAATTGCCATTATAATTGCATTTGTGTTTGGTGTCGGGCACAGGACCAATAAGATAGAATTTTCAAATGGCACTAAAATACCCTGCTGTCGGGTAGGAATATGGAGCGCGTGCGTGGGCGGATTATTTTACGGTTTAATCGTCATTGTCACATGCTCGCTTTGGCCAGCTATATTTTTGCATATCCTATGGAATTTTTCTGTCCTTATTCTGGAGCCATTAATCGGCCAAAACCGCCTAACATATATTGCTAAAAAACTTTAAATAAAAATTAAACCCCCCAAAGGGGTTTTTCTATATTGATTTTTTTAATTAAACTTTGCGCGGTCTTCGAGGAGAACTTCGCAGGTCATTTCTTTGTCTTTGCGTAGATATTTTAAAACTAGTTTGTCGCCGACATTACAATTGGCCAGAACATCTTCCAGGGTTTCTTTTTCGGTAATATCTTTTCCGTTGGCTGCGACGATAATATCGTGCTCTCTTAGTCCGGCCTCATATGCAGAGCTTCCCGGGAGCACCGCAAATTCTTCCCCCAAGCCCTCCTTTACTATCAAGGCTCCGTGTTCAGTGGGTATTTTGAAATGTTTTTTGATATTTTTGTTCAAGAGAACGTAGCGTATGCCCAAAAATGGCGAACGGATGTGGCCGTGTTTTTTTATTTCTTCCAGATCAGTCCTTGCTCTGTCAATCGGTATGGCAAAGCCGATGTTTTGCGCTCCGAAAACTATCGCGCTGTTGATGCCGATAGCCTCGCCGTCGAGATTTATCAATGGCCCGCCGGAATTCCCGGGATTAATTGCGGCGTCAGTTTGGATTAGTCCGCGGAGGCGTTCCTGATGACCTTCGATGTCAGTAATTGCTGAGAGAAACCGCGAAAGGCCTGAAACAATGCCGGTCGAGACCGTGTTTGAAAATTCTCCAAGCGCATTGCCGATGGCAATGACTGCCATACCGAGTTTTATTTGTTTGGAATTGGAAAGAGCAATGGCAGGGAGGTTCGAGGGAGGATTTATTATTTTTAAAATAGCGATATCAGCCAAAGGGTCTACGCCCAAGATTTCAATATCATAAGACTCGCCGGCGATAACCGCTTTGTAAGTTGCTTTTTTATCCTGTACAACATGTTTATTCGTCAAAATTATTCCTGAAGGGTCCACAATAAAGCCCGAACCGCCGGATACGGAAACTTTTCCGTTCTCCGCTTCGTCCTTTAATCTTTCTGAGAATTGCTCCGGCGGCACACCCATTTTTTTTAGATCTTCGGCGACAAGTTCCACTGCTTTGGAGGCGGCTATTGAAACCACGCCCGGCAAAGCTTTTTCTATCGCTTTTATGATTTGCTCTTGATAGTCCATATTTAATTATTAATATAACATGTTTGTCCCCTCGAGAGGAATTGAACCTCTATCTCATCCTTAGGACGGATTTGCTCTATCCGTTGAGCTACGAGGGGGTGTGGAATATTTATACCATTTTTATTGCAAAATTTCCATTGCTGCGGTAGACTTAGAAAAGAAAAGGTTAGGCAATCAATGGAAAAAATCGAGAGAAATATGCGGAAAATCAAGAAAGAAATTAAAGGTCTGAATCAAGAAGAAATACTTACGGGTTCTGTTGACGCTCTAAATGGGCTACTGGTGTCTAAAGGGATTCTTACTGCCGCCGAATTGCAAAATCGATTTTTGGATTGGGTCAAAGCTTATAAGTCAAATAAGAAAACTTGAGGGGTTAATCAAAAGTCCGCGGAGCGGACTAAAAAAAATCAAAGGTGCGGCTAACCCCGCGCTTTTTTCTTTACATTTTTTGGCAATATGCTAGGCTCGAGTTAGATTAAATTAAAGAAGGAGATAAGATGGAAGTTTATTTGAGAAATATTCATAATAGTCATGGACCAGTTTTTACCCTCGATCTGATCGCAGAAAAAGGAATAAGGCGTGATCAGATAACCCTTGAAACTTTAAAGAAGTTGCTGGCCTATACTGTTAGCCAGGGAAAAGATAGCGAGATCTTGTATACATATGGCATTGAAATTTCTCCTCATAGTTTGACGCTCAAACTAACCAGTGGCGGGAAACGAATGGCAAAAGTTGATTATTTATGGAATTTTAGGCGAGAAGATCAAAAATTTGCCGTTGTGGTTTTGGAGGGCGACGAGAAAAATGACGAGCACGCTGCTCCTTTTGGATATCCTTGTAATTTATGCGGTCACGAGGCTTTGGGGGTAAACAGGCAAAGAATGGAAATATATGATGCCGAAACAGGATCTATTAAAGAGGTTAATGTCCACGATAGCTGTAAACTAAAGCATCTTAAGCATCTTAAACTAATTACTGATATTGCTTATAGCTGATATCGTTTTTAAATGCAGGGCCGGACCACCGGCTTTTTTCTTTACATTTTTTTTCTTCTGCGCTAGGGTTGGGGGAGAATTTATGCTTGAAAAAGGAGCTTGCGATGAAAAAGAGCGAGGTGCCGGAAAAGTGGCGGCATATGCGGTTACAGACTTTGAAAATTTTGCAGGCGAGAAATTGGCATGACCCCAGAGAACACAAAGACGGCGCCCTAACTCCCGACGAGCAGGGTTTAAATGGACCCATCCAGACTTCTATTGCCTATGGCTTTCAATGGGCTGACGATGCGGCATCTGTTTTTCAGGGTATGCGGGGCTATGCTTATCCGCGCCTTCCTTATGGCACGCCTGCCGTCCAAGAATTAGGAAAAAAGATTTTGGACCTGGAACTTGGGAAAAATCATCCGAATAAAAACGATTACGATGTTTTGATATCAGCTTCCGGGATGAGCTCTATTGTCGCGCTAACCTTGACGCTGGTGCCTTTTGGAGGAGAATTTATCAGCTCTCCCTATCTTTACGGCGGAACCTACAATTGGTTCAACGATTTTTTGCCCCAGACCGGCAGAAAATGTTTTTTTATAAAAGATCCGCGCGACCTTGACGAATGGGAGAACATGATTAAGTGCCGCCCTATGGCAAGTTTTCTTTTTTGGGAAGAAGATCCCAATCCGACTCCATTCAAATTGGACGGCGCCGGCATTGTAATGCGCGCTCAAAAGTATGGCAAACGTACTTTTTGTGACAATACAATTCCAACGCCGATTTTGAATAAGCCGTTGCTTTACGGCGTGGACGGGGTGATAGAATCAACCTCAAAAAATATCGGCGGAAAATCAAGGGGTTTGGGCGGATCCAACTCTGCGCGCAAAGAAATCATTAAGGAAATTCGCGAATCTTGGGCGGTGGTGCTGGGTGCAGTTATGGATCCTAGGGTAGCCGATTATATGCTCGCGGGTATAAAAACTTTACGCAGGCGCATGGAAATAAAAGTAAAGAACGCGAAAATTATCGCTGAACTTTTGGCAAAAGACAAAAGAGTGAAAAAAATTTATTGGTCGGGCTCTGATCTTTTGTCGTTTGAACTTCATGGTTCTTTGGAGGAAGCAAAGAAGGTTGTGGAGCATTTCAAGTTCGTTTTAATGGCTCCTCATCTGGGCGACGATGATCCGCTTGGTATCCACCCGGCTTCGACTACCCATGTAAGGGTACCCAGAGAAGAGCGCCTAAGGCTGGGAATATCTGATACTTTAGAGCGGCTTTCTCCAGGACTTGTGCACCCATTAGATGTAACCGATGATATTTTTCAATCTTTAGACGCCGTATTTGGTAAAATTTGAACGCAGTAGCATACTGCGTTTTTTTATTTTATGATTATGTTAATGAAAGTCCGCATTAAAAGATTCGATAAATCATTGCCATTGCCCGAGTACAAGACCGTTGGCGCGGCGTGTTTTGATTTTGCGGCGCGGATTTCCGCGGAAATTTTACCTAAAACAATCAAATATATACCGCTTAATGTCGCGATAGAACACCCCGAGAGCCACATGCTGATAATGGCCGCACGCTCATCCTTGCACAAAAAAGGCCTGATGCTCGCGAATAATATTGCTATCGGTGACACGGATTTTTCAGGAAACGAAGACGAATACCGCGCCGCGGTTTATAATTTTTCCGACAAAACCGCGCAAATAGAAAAAGGCGAGAGAATTTGCCAGGGATTTTTCAGAAAATACGAAAGAGCGGAATGGGATGAGGTCGAAGATTTGGGTAACGCCTCGCGTGGCGGGTTTGGCACGACGGGATTGGTTTAAAATTAAAATTATGGAATCCAAACAAGATTTTGACGACACAGCACCGTTTCGTGAGCCTCTGGAGGATACGGTAATTTTCTCGGAGCGGTTGAAGAAGTTGAGAAGCAGCCCTGATAAATTGGTTAAAGAGTGGCCGCTTTATTCGCGAAGAGAACGAAAAGAAAAAGATTTTGAAGTCGAGTTAAATAAACGCACGGTCGAATTTAAGCGAGGCATGGCTGTTTTTCATGAGCTTGAAGAAAGATACGGTATCGCAATCCCCAAAATAGATTTGATAGTGGGCGAGGAAGTCTCTGACGGAAGAATACAGATGTTTAGTGTTGTAGACAAAATTCAAGGGCAAGACCTTATGCGGGCTTCCGGGTTGCCTAATTCTGCTAAGGATAAATTTGATCAATTTTTTTCAGTTATGACCCAACATTCTATTGATACTTATAGAGAGGGTGGAGATTGTTGGGATGATTTGATTCCGGAACAAATTATGTACGGACATAAAACCGGCGGAGAGGAAGATAAAATTTATATAGTTGATACCGACCCACGTTATTATGCTTTTGGTAAGGGTGGCCCCGATATCGATATTTTGTATAAATGTTTAAAGAGTGTAACGGATTGCATAGAAACAGCCGAATCAAAATTCGCCAATTTTGTTGTATTGGAAAAAGCGCGCGAAAATTTAGTAAAAATAATTGATTTTGTATCAAAAGATCATTCGGATAACGATTCAGATTTTATGGATCTTAAGGCGCAAGCTGAGAAATATAGTAATCAGGCGCCGGCAAAAGCAGCATAAATTTTATGAATATAGATTTTAGCGGCAAAGATTTTTTATGAAAGAAATCCCAAAACAAAACGAAGAGCCGTTTCAGGAAGAATTAACACCGATGAATGAATTTTCGGTGGATATAAAATCTTTAAAAAGCCGGACGGACAAACTGGTTCGGCATTGGTATGCTGATGTGCCGCTTGTTAATAGCTTGGATCGAAAGGAAATAAAAAAAAGACGAGAAAAAAATATAGCAGAATTTAAGGACGGCATAAAAGACATCCGTGAACTAAGCGAACACTACAACATCGCTCTTCCGGATTTTGAATTTGTAATCGGAAAGAGAAGTGGCGGTCTAATAAATGTCTTTACAATGATTGATAAAATAGACGGCGAGAATCTATGGCAAATTAAAAGGTTTCCCGCAGAAGCCAAAAACAAGCTTGATACTTTTTATTCATCTATGGCCCAATATTACTTTGATAAATATAAAAATGGAGGAAGTTATTTCTATGATTTTAAAGCCGACCAATTTGTTTATGGGCACAAAAATGGAGAAAAAGAAAATAAGATTTATATGGTTGATATTGAGCCGAGATCTGATAAGCATGGTGACGGCAAAGAAGACAAGGCGATAGATATTTTGGGCAGAGCAAATGACGTTTTGGACAACATGTTTCGTTCGGAAAAGAAATTCGAAGAAAGAGCTAGGTTTGATAAAACTATCAATACATTTAAACAAAATTTAAATGAAATTTCAGGCGATAAAAATAGTTATGTCAATCAGCAGAGCGTAGAGCATTTAAAAAATAAGCTAAAAGAATACTAAAAAACAGATAGTTCCGGTTGGTTTAATTCATAAAATTTGCTAATATACAAAAATGAACTGGGGGCCGTATTATAGTAGCTGGAATATGAACTGGAATATGCCTTTTTGGGGCGTGGTTCTTTTCCCGTTGGTTGGCTTGGCAATCTTTTTGCTGGTGGTTTGGTCTCTGTATTGGAAGGGGCGCGCATTGTGGCTTTCGGCGAGAAAAGGCGAAAAATTGTGGTTCGTAGTTTTGCTTTTGGTTAACACGCTCGGAATTTTAGAAATTTTGTATATTTACCACTTCAGCAAAAAGTCCTCTAAAACCGGCGAGATAGAAAATAAGGAGGCGTAATATGTCATTAGAAAAGATTTTAAATGCGATTGTAAAAATAAATCTTATTTTATTGTCGCTTTCTTTTCTTCTGATGATGTTTGTGCTCCTCTACGCTTATGGGTATATTGCGGAAGGAGATTATACAAATCCAATTATTTTACAAGCTGCTGGATACCTAATCGCATTTATTTTCGGCATTTTCGCAATCAAAAATAAATATTTTTTATTTTTTGTGCTCATTGGGTATCTTCTGTTCTGTATCGGGTTTTATGTGGAGCACAAAGCTTCGATAAAAAGCAATATTACCCAATGTGAGGAACTTCTTCGCGATCCAAATTGTACCAAGGATGGGCCACATGTTTCATGTAAATCAGGAGGAGAACATGCCAGCGGCTCGTATCCATTTGCTTGCAAGTATAATTAAATTGATAAATCACATAATATTTGTTAAGATATCTGAAATACGAGATGTATCACTTCGGCAAAAAAACGAAATCAAAAAATGAAAGTATTTTGGAAAACTAGAAAAGGCTGGCAGAAAGGATTTTTAATCGGAGTTTCTATATTGGTTTTGGGTATTCTCTATATCCTTTTCGAAATTGGACGTGGATATAATGGAGTGTGCGGCGGATTGTTGCCGTTTTTGTCCGGCTCCAACCCATGTACTTTTTTTGAATATATATGGCCTCATCTTAATTTTACTTTTGCGGTTATCACAAGTGTGCAGACTTTTTGGATTGGCGTAGCTGTGATTTTACTTGTTCCGACCTTAATCGGTTATATCATTGATAAAAAGAAGCCGACTTGATAAGATTTATTCTTCGAATGGGCTTATAGTTCAGTGGTAGGCGTCCCGATGGACATCGGGAAGGCCGGATGTCCGATATAAATTATTTAAATGAATTACGTTTATATTTTACAAAGCGAGAAAAATGGCAGATATTATATAGGCAGTACAAATGATTTGGAAAGGAGGATTACAGAGCACAATTTTGGAAAAACCAAGTCTTTGAAAAATATTTTGCCGGTTAAGCTTGTTTTTAAAAAAGAATATCAAGTTTTACTGGAAGCTCGTAGGATGGAATTGCATTTGAAAAAGTTAAAAAATAGAGTTATTTTAGAGAGAATAATTTCAGAAGGAGATATCAAGACGGGCCTATAGTAAGGTAGCGTACGTTCCGATGGTCTATCGGAAAGGTTAGATAATATTTAACAATATAATAAGTATAAATGGGCCTTTAGTTCAGTGGTAGAACGCATCCATGGCATGGATGAGGTGGGAGTCCGATTCTCCCAAGGTCCAAATTTAGAACATCCCGGTGGACATCGGGAAGGTCAGGGTTCTCCCGATGTTAGTCGGGATCCCGATTTCATTATTTAAATTAATAATGTGCATCGGGAGATTCCCTGTAGGTCCAAAAATTTTATGAATAATAATTCAATAGATCTAAATAACCTCGCGCAATTTTTAGACGAAGCAAATAAAAATACTTTTGCTAATAAAAACGCAGAGAAAGCAGCCCCGACTCGTTTGGGGTCTTCCGATTATCATTTTGAAAAAGGAAACCTTACTTATCATGATACCTATTTTGGAGACAGGGATTTTATAGGAGAAGAAATTGTGTATCGCGACCAAGAACCTATTTGGGGAATGAATTATTTTGGTTTTATGCTGTCGGATAACGTTTCCGCAAAAGAGGTAGGCAGTTTTTTAGAAGAATCAATAATGCAACGATATGATAATGTTATTCCGGTACGTGGCCCGCTAAACTTCTTTAAAGACAAATGGGTTTATAAGCTTTCTATTAATGGTGGTCTTGATAGATTTTCTGGTCAGGAAGAGATTTCATATAATCATCAACTTGTTTATAGTCTTTTCTTGCGAGGCGGGTTATTGAGATAAAATGAACGCCAAAACATTCATTTGTAATCTAAAAAAAAATTTGCTAAGCTCGGCTTAGAGTTTTTTTGGATTTTTAAATGGTCAAAATTGTTCAGATACCTTACCAGGTTACTGTGCGTTTTGGAGATATGGTTGAATTGCCCGGCGGAGACGTGGGAACCGTCAAATCTATAGATATTAAAAAAAATGGCTCTAAAGCGGTTTTTGTAAATCCTCCCGGCCAGCGGCGGAAGAAACAGCGGTTTTGCAATGAGGAAATCAACACATTGAAATTTTTGGCCAAAGAGGAAAAGAAGGCAGCAAAATTTGAAAAAAGTTGATGTTTAGCGCATCAGCTTTTTTATTTTGGAGATGTGCATAATTCATGCTATTTTTATCTTAATAAGCCCTATGTCTCTTCAAAAACGCGTCATATTAATAGGCAATTACCACGAGCTTTCGGCTATCGCGGTTTTGCTGCAAAAAGAAAGTTTTTTAGTTGAGATAATAGAAAGGTTTGATGTGGCCCTTCTAGCAGCAAAAAAACCCCCGGCTCCTAAAGCGATTATTTTTGTGTTACCGACATATTGGCAGGATATTACAGGCTTTGTTAAAGCTATAGGTAGCTCTCTTCCGGGTACAAAATTTATTTATGTAGGCTCTCTCGTTGAAGGCGCCGACCAGGCGGTTTTGCAGGCGCACAACGTGCTCACTTTTACTCTTGGCCCGGTACCCAAAGAAGAGCTAGCCCGTTTTATAACAAAACTTCTTTGGTAAATTGTCAATCTACCCAAATTTTAAAATGCTGTTATTCTAAAAGCAAGAGAAAATGTATTTAGAAACAGAAAAACCGTTAAAGGAAATGCCCGATGAAGATATCTTAAAGAAGTCGGTTAGGAACCCGGCGCTGTTTTCGTTGCTTATAGATAAATATCAATTGCCTTTTACGAGGAAAGCCCTGGGTATCGTGCATTCCCAGGAAGAAGCAGAGGATATCACGCAAGAAGCTTTCACAAAAATTTATTTAAATGCCAAGAAATTCAAAAAACAGCCCGGAGTAGAGTTTAAAAGTTGGGCCTGGAGGATATTGGTCAATACCGCGCTGACCCATTATCGCAAAGTCAAAAAGGGCTTTGGGGATGTGAGTTACCTGGACGAACTTTTGGTGGGCGATGATGAGGACATTGAATCCAAGCTCAATATTGCCACTGAAAATTTGATAGACAAAGACAACCGTGTGGGGGTCATTAAAGATGCCATGGAAGCACTTCCGATGGAGGCGGCTTTACTTCTCAAATCCCACTATATAGAAGACCGGCCTTATGAGGAGATAGCCAAAAAGCACGGCCTTTCCATAGGCGCTTTGAAGATGAAACTTTTCAGAGCACGCAAGGTTTTAAAGGATATAGTCGGTAAAGAGATTTAAAGGCTAAGTAAAAAATATGTCCAACGAACAAAAGTTAAAAACAAGGATAATGAGGCGGGTTTACGGCATCTGGTTCGTAAGGCAGGCTTTGCCGATGCTTGCGGGAGGATCTTTGTTTATTGCGGTCGCGCTACGCATGACGGCTGACCGATTCTTTGTCGCGCAGATTTGGAGGAATTTTGAGAGTATCGCCTCAAGCAACATTATGGATATTCCCAGATATATAGCTTCCGCCATGAACCACGCCGAGCCGTCGCTTTTGCTTTTCATCTCTTTCGCCGGGGTTGCGGGGCTCGCTTTTGTCATCAAATTGCTACGCAGTATCCGTTCCATCATGACTTCAAGCGCAAATCTTGGTGTTAGTTACCAAAAATGGTAAATTAAAGGTCGTCCGCCAACTGGCGGATTATTTACCAAAAATAGAAACCCCGCAATTGCGGGGTTTCTATTTTTGGATGAATAGAGTGCTTCCCATTAAAACGCCGTTTGCCCAGTATGTTCCGGTATCGCCTGATGGAAGAATATCGTAAGTAAAACTTTTTCCATAAAGAATGCTTTCAGCGGCTGTTACGCGCGCCCCGTCGAGCATATCTCCCAAAGAAAGTTCGCTGGCTCTCCGTCCGTCAGCCGTCGGATGCCCTGAGGAAACAAAAAGTTCGCGTCCGTCATCCAAGACAAGATGGATAACATGATGAGCCGGCGATACCGAGGTGCGGCTTGTTTCAATAATATTTGCCGCAACGCGCCCGCCAGAATTATTCATGGTCCAGATTTCCCCTCCAATTTTTAGGTTCTCTACCGCAACATTTCCGTATGGCGTATCAATGAGAGTGCCTTCGGCAAGGCAAATTGGGCATGGTCTGAAATAGCCTTTGAGCTGGCAAAAGTATGGGGGAGGCGGATCGTCCTCGCGCGCAACCGGCGGACCACACCCTTGCACACAATTAAAATCAGTCGGACAGCTTGTGTCGCTTGGCCCATCGCACTCTCTTCCAATCGGGTCAATCGGACATTTTGCAAATTCGCAACTTGGGCCGACTCTGCCGACATATGAGCCGTCAGGGCATTGTTTAGCTTCCATTGTGCAGGCTTTGGGAGAAGGCGAAGGAGTAGCTCCGACGACCGACGGAGTCGGTGTCGGAGTCCCGACCCCGGAGGGCGTCGGGAGCGAAGGCGTTGGCGACGGTATAGGAACCGGCTCTGCCAGTTTTTGCTGAACAAGAAAAACCGTCGCGCCGAGGCTTGCGAGTATCAGGAATATTAATATAAAAACGCTAGTTTTGCTCATTTATTTATTTTTTAAGTTTAAGAAAAGGGTCGGGCAAAGAAATGCTCCCGGCCTCCGCGTCGCTTAATCCCGCATAAAGCGTCGCAGTTTTTCTATCATAACCGCCAGGCAAGACGATATCCGCGAGCTCTTGTGTTTTCGCCTCGCCTTGCGGGAAATTTTTTCTCGTTGCAATAATCTCAATCGGCGATGCCTGATGCGTTTTGGGGTCGTAAACAAAAGACATTGCATAGTAATGTTTGAGACCTTCTCTGTCTTGGCTTGCAATATGTCCAATTATGCCAATCTCACCGTCTTCTAACGGATGCAGTTCGTCTGCACCGCCCCATTCTTCAGAAACGAATTGATTTTCAATGATTCTTGCATTGAGAATATTCTCCGCGTTTAGATCCTCAAGACGAGACAGTTCGGTATAACCAATTTTTCCTCTTCCGCTGGAGCCTTCTTGTGGGCGCGTGAAAACACCGATTCGGCCGTTTGTTAGAAGCACAAGCCGGATATTTTTCATCATGTCCGGGCCAACAGCAAATTTTTGGAGTGACGGCAAATCGTGTCCGCGGTAAAGTGCTGTCCGATAACCAATGCGGCGAGAATCTGTCGCCGTAGGACTCGGATACACTTCAACCCCGCCGAAAATCGTTTCATCTCCGATGTGTGTTGCAAAACCATCTTCTAGTGCTAGTGGTGGTTTCGGGGCGTTTTTGGTCGGAACCCACACTCCCTTCTTTTCTTCAAAAAAGACAATGTGCGAATCTGCCGTAGCCTCTCGCGCTTCCACTCGCCCGGAGATAACAGTTTTATTGCCAATGCGAAATGGCGCCGAAATATTATACACATCGTTTTCTCCGACCCCGGAAAACAATAGTTTTTTCCCGGGAGGAAGCGCTTTCTTTTCTTTAAATTTTTGCAGAAGTTCAGCGCAATTCGGGGGAGAAAATTTCTCTTTTTCTATATTTTGTTCCATAAAATTAAATGCTTTCTAAATTTATTTTCGGAAGCGGGAGGATTCGCCTCTCGCAGTACTCTGCTCGAGACCTTCAGCTCCTCGCGGAGCTTGCGGCCCGCGGTTCGAATCTAATTTACGGAAGCGGGAGGATTCGAACCTCCGAGGCTCTTGCGAGCCCGCCGGTTTTCGAAACCGGTGCCTTCAACCACTCAGCCACGCTTCCATATGCGCCCAGTAGGAATCGAACCTACAACCTTGTCCTTAAGAGGGACCTGCTCTGCCAATTGAGCTATGGGCGCGCCGGCCTTGCCGAACAGGCGCGTCAAAAAAATTATACTGAATTTTTTGCTTATTTACAATAGCTAAGTATGATATGCTTTAAAGATGATTTTATATAAATCTTACGCTAAGTTTTTTGTTTTAGGCATTAGTTTGTTCGGTGTTATTTCTCAACAATCTTTTGCCGCCGGAGTATCCGCACCTACTGTCGTCAAATCCGGCTACGGACTGGGAGCGAAGCTCCGCCAGGGCAGCGATTCATTGCCGGGAACTTGGAACCATGTTAACTTTGTTTTTACATTTATATATGAAGGCGATACCTCCGGCCTTCAGGCGTTTCGTTTGTATGAAAAAAAATCTAGTGGCGGATTTGTCCGCGTTGCTGAATTTAATAATTTAATCAAAGTAACGAGTTCGCGTTCCGCAGTCTCCGGCACATGGGCTGTTAGCCGTCTAAATACAACATGGACAATAATTAAATGGAACCAGGCGCTTGTAACAATTGAGCCGGTTGCTCTTTACGAACCGGTTTCTGCCTATCCGCCCGGAGCACACAGTTACTATGTAACAGCAGTTGATGCGTCCGGCAATGAAAGCGCGCCATCGCAAACTTATAATTTAAATGTATTGGGGTCAATCGCCGTTTTAAGCCCCACAATGAATATCCCGGCCGCGCTTGTGCCTATTTTTAAATGGTCTTCTGCCGGCTGGCCGGACAGCCAAGTGCTATACACAATTAAAATAAACGACGGGCAATCTACCATTTGGTCAAAAACTCAAATAAATCAAACTGGCGAACTGGCTTACGACGGTGCGTCTTTAAATCCTGCTAAAAAATATATTCTTAATATACAAGGGCATTGGACCAACGATGCCTTGAAACCATTAGATGCTTATTTTGCCGCAATCTCTTCAGATTTAGTATTTCAAGTAAAAGCAAATCAACCGCCGCCCCCCACGCCTTCGCCTTCTTCCATACTCACACCAATCCCAACACCCACTCCAAAAATCATTCTTCCCCCAAGGTCATCGCCAGTCCCGACATTCTCTCTAGCTCCGGACGAGACCCCAACGCCATCGCCCACGCCAATGCCGGCCGCTCCGGTTCCGCCGGGATTTTTTGCACGGATTTTCTTGGCGATAATCAATTTCTTTATGATTCTTTTTAGGCGATAAAGAAAATAAAAACGGCGGAATTTCATCCGCCGTCATTTATACCACTTTGCCTGCATGTTAAACAAGTTTGCGTATTGGCCAGCCTTGTCTATCAACTCATCATGAGACCCGGATTCTTTAACAGAGCCTTCTTCCAGAAGATAGATCGTATTTGCTTTTCGGACAGTTGAAAACCTGTGAGAAATGAAGACAATGCTTTTGCCTTTTGTTTCAGACAAAAACTCTTCAAAGAATTTTTCTTCGGCTTCGGGGTCAAGCGAAGCGCTCGGTTCATCTAAAATCATAACCGAAGTGTTTTCATTCATGCATGCGCGGGAAAGGGCGAGCCGTTGCCATTGACCCCCGGAAAGTTTTTGCACATTATCTTCAAATTCCCATTCTCCCAGCGGAGTTTCGTATGTATTTGGCAATTTAAGGACAAACGATTCTGCTTTGCCGATTTGCGAAGCGCGCTTAACTTGCTCAAGGTCATCTGCGCATTCAAGATTTCCATAGCCGATCTGCTCGCGCACTCTGCCTTCATACCGGACAAATTCCTGGAAAATTCCCCCAATTTTGGCATAGTAAGATTCAAGATCGATCTCTCTCAAGTCCGTCCCGTTTACAAGAATGCGTCCGCTTGTAGGATCGTAAAACCTTAGTAATAATTTTATCAGCGTTGTCTTGCCTGCTCCGTTTTCTCCAACCAAGGCAATTCGCTCGCCTTTCTTAAGCGACAACGAAATGTTCGAAAGCACCAGCTTTTCTGTGTCGGCGTATTTGAAAGAAACATTTTCAAATTGAATATTGAGCGGCTCATCCGTATGAATTATCTTTGCGTCATCCGCAATTTTGATGTGCGGCTTATATGCTAAAAATTCCGTCAAGTTGTTTATGAAAAGATGGTCTTCATAAAGCGAACCGATGGAACGCACGAGTCCGGAGAGGCTTCCTTGGGCGGATCTATAGCCGGATATATACATCGTTACATCTCCGAGTGTAAATTGTTTCGCCGCCGCTCGTAGGAACATGATAACCAAGCCGATATAATATCCGATATCCGGAACAAGATTTTTTGTAATTTCGCTTTTTTCCCGTTTGAGTGTGAAAGCGTGATAACCGATCATATATTTTTTAGAGTAATCTAAGAAATATCCGATAAAGCGTCCGGACAAGCGGAACAATCTTATTTCCTGGGCAAATTCATACGCGGCAAGTATGGTCTGAAAATAAAGAGCCTGTCTTCTCGAGCGGGCCCAGCCGGTCTGCCAGGTATAATTTTTTATTGCTTCGCGAAATTCTATTACGAGAACAGGTGCCATTGCGGTAAGAAGTATGGCGATAAAAACGCTTCCAAGTTTCGCAAAAACCGCTCCAAGCGCCACCAAGCTTATTATTTCTCCGCAAAGTGAATAAATAAGACCCATCATTCGAACGATTCGCCAAGTAACATCTCTGTTTACTTGTTCGATTTTATCGTGAAATTGCGGAGATTCAATATAAGAGATATCTAGCTTGCTTATATGTTCCAATACTTTTTTTGTGATTGAGAATTGAAATATTTGATCCGCGGCAGAAGATAAAATGCTCGCTGCGCTTCCAATCGCTATAGAACAAAGTTTCAGACCGACCTCCAGCCCAACATAGAAAAACAAAGCGTATATGCCGGATTGGTCTCCGCTTTTTATGACGGCCACCAATTGGTCGATTATGAGTTTTCCGATATAGATTTGCAAAGCAGGGATAACAGCTCCCAGCACTCTTAATATTCCCAATCCTATGACATACAGCTTGGTTTCCCGCCATGCCAGTCTTACGACAAAAAAAATATTTTCGAAAAATTTTATGAATTGTTTTAAGTATTCGGTATTCTGCATATTTGCCGCCTCGATTCTGTTTTCAAAGGATTATGATGTGTCTCGCAAAAACATAACAAAAAAATGTATTTTAGTCAAGATTTACGCTAAATTGGCCAGTATGCTATGCCTATCACAATGAATTGGCGTATTTTTAGATTAGCTTGGATATTTTTTCTGCTATTTGCAGGCTGGGTTCATGCGGCGCCGACTTATGTTTCTGGCGCGATAACCTCAAACACAACCTGGACTGAGGCCGCGAGCCCTTATGTTGTTTCAGGTGTTTCAGTTGCTCCGGGCGCGACTTTAACTTTGGAACCGGGAGTCGTAATCAAGAGTTCATGGTCGGATAGATTTGTAGTAAATGGAAATTTGTTGGCTAACGGAACGCCTGAGAAAAAAATATATTTTACTTCAATTTATGATGATGAAGCCGGCGGAGATTCAAATGCAGATGGCTCCACAACCGTACCCGCGCCGGGCAACTGGGTGCATATAGTTTTTAACGCTGGCTCCACCGGACAATTTGCCAACACAGTTTTCCGCTATGCCGGGAGCTCTTTCTCCTTTCAAGTTTCAAGCGCGGGAATTTACAATTTAGGAGGCAATATTTCAATCACGGGTTCAGAATTTTATAAGAACGCGGC
>JAUSHV010000052.1 GCA_030648495.1 bacterium | reverse complement strand
CAAAGTACTTCCTTTTTTTCTGCCTTAAACTTAGCAAAAAGTAATGCACAAAAGCAAACACCGCCAAAATTTGGCGGTGTTTGTGAAATTCAGAATATCAGATTATGTCGGTGTGGGTGTCGGCGTTGGAGTAGGTGTTGGGGTCGGAGTAGGAGTGGCTGTAGGTGTAGGCGTTGGTGTAGGAGTAGAAGTCGGCGTCGGAGTTGGGGTTACTACGGGCGTAGTACTTGTCGCGTACTTACAAGACATAACGAGATTGATGTCTCTGATATTGCCTAAACCGTTTTCGCCGCCCCTTCTGTCATCTCCTTCTCTTGCTATTTTACGAAGCCATCCCGGAGCAATCAAATGGCCCGGAGGAACACAGATTCTTTTATCGTTGCGGTCACCGTCTCCATCATCATCGTTGTCATCTTTCTCTTCCTTTAAGTCGTGTTTTAACAATTCTTTATTTAATTTCTCCAAAGTCTTCGGACCGACATTGCCTACTTGGTCAAGTCCGTTCTTTTTTTGAAATCTCTTAACAGCCTCTCTGGTAAGCTTGCCGAAAAATCCGGTTATTTTCCCTTCAGGAAAAATTGTCGGGTCCGCGGCCAAAAGTGTTTGTAAAAGCGTTACTTGTTCTCCCGTAGTCCCTTCTCTTAATTGCCCAATTAATTTCAGCGTGCCTCTGATATCCTGCTGTGATTGCGCAACCTGCGATCGCGCGGCTTTTAATGCCTCTAATTGCGCATTTAACGCGGTGATCTGCACTTGAAGCTGTGCAATGAGTTCAGCGGGCGTTGCCGCCAATACCGGCAAAGCCAATGTCAGGGCTAATGCGGTTACTACCGCCATTTTTTTTAGATTCATAATTTTTTCTTACTTAATCGATTAACTTAATTTACGACTTTTATTAATATTTAATAATCTTATCACAATCCAAGCCTTAATTTAACTCGCAAATCCGTTCCGTTATCCACACCTGCGCCGTCATTGTTTTCATTTTCACTTTTTGTATCTGTTTTTAAAGTTGTGCTTGCCATACCAGCTGCGCCACTTTGCTCGTTTTTTGATTCAATTTCCGCTTTCAAAGAAGCCGCGGCTTTTCTCTTGGCTTTTATCTTTGGTAGAAATTCTCCGATGACCCTGCCGTCAAGTTTTTCTAAGATGCGCGTGTGGGCATCGAGAGAAACCTGAAATTTGGCGCTAATATCCGCGGCTGCCTTGCCATTCCCCTTGCCTTCCAGTTCTTTTACGCGCTCTTCAACTTTATTAGCGTGTCTTTCAAAATTGGTTTCTATCGCTGCGCGCGCATCATCCGAAAAGCGGTTCTCTGAAGCAAGCTTTGCCGCTTCTTCAAGCCTGCGCTCTGAAATGTCCGCTTCAACTTCTGCCTTGGCTTCGGTTGAAAACGCTAAAACCTCGCTTATTCTTTCGTTAACGTCGGTCTTAACCGAGTACAGCAAATCTCCGGGCAAAGAGCCTTCGGCCGCAAAGCTTGTGCCTACGCTCACCATTAAAGCTATTAATAATCCGACCATCATAGGTTTAAAATTTAATATTAATAATCCAAAAATGTTCGCCCTTTGCAATATAGGACGAGGAACCTCTGCGTTTCTTACGGAACGCAAAATATTACCGCGCATTTCGGTTTTTTCTTTATCTGTTAATTTAATTTGGCTGAAATCTATCATTGTTTTATAAAACTTTGTAATTTACTTATAGCGCGGCTAAGGCGGACGGAAATAAGATTCGGCGAAACTTCGTCTCCATCCCTTTTCGCGATTATATCGGCAATCTCATCGGGCCCGAACCCGTCCACATAGCGCATTATTACGACCTCGCGCTCTTTGTCCTCAAGCCGGTCCAACAACTTAATGAAATTTTTTGCTTCTGTATTTAACATTATCTTTTCATATGAATTATCTTTTGGCTGAAAACCGTTCTCTTCAAGCTTATCTAGCGAAATAGTTTTCTTCTTTCTGTATGTATCTATAATGATATTTCCTGCTATCCGGTAAAGAAGTGCGCGAATATTTTCTATCTTGTTCGCCTGCGAATATTTCCATGCCCGCAAAAAAACCTCCTGTACGGCGTCTTTTGCTTCTTCCCTGCCTGACAATCTAAAGAAGCAATGCCTGAAAATCGCATCGGAATAAGCATCATATGAAGACATAAATTCCCGTTCGTCCATCATGCAATTTTGCATTAACGCTATATAAGACGCAAGAACAGGCGATTTCTTACATTGACTAAAAGCTCATATTAAGCTAATTTTTAACCAGATAATTGAAATTCTAAAAATGCTTAAAATATTCGCCTGGGGGCTTATTGCGCTATTTTCGCTCGGTCTTCCGCTTGCTGTTGGCGGAGAAGAATTATCCGAAACAATCTACAAAAAATACGGCGTAGAGGTCGAGATATTTTCCGACAATACGGCGGAAAATGATGAATGGCTATTAGCCATTAAAACGGCACTCGGCTTGCTTTCCGCATCTGACAAAGTATCGGCAAATGTCATCAAGCACGATAACCGGGTTTTAAAATTTTTTCTGAAAAAAGATCCCAATGATTGGGGCTCCGGCTCTTATGACGCTGGAGAGCACAGCATTACCATCAACACAACGCCGAAGCTTGTTGATTTATTTGGCGGCGGGCACATGGGAGAAAATGGATTTTTGCGGTCCTCAAAATTGTACATTGTAATCCATGAACTGGGACACGCCTATGATTTTTCAAACAGAAACGATCCTTCTATCTCCCTTTTGATTTTACTTATCAATAAAGATTCCGATTCTCAAAAACAAAATGCCCGGGTTTTTGCCGAAGCCCTTATGGAGGCGCCGCCGACAAAATATCCGTTTATATTTTGCGATGCCAATTTTAGCTTTATTGAGGATTTTGCGGAAAGCTTCGTACTCTATGTTGCATGGCCGGACATCTTAAAAAACAATTTTCCGAAAAGATACGCTTTTCTTAAAGAAAAATTTCAAACAGAGTTCAAAGGGCGCGGCGGCATCATGCCGCGCACGCTTCAAGCCAGGCTTTTCAAAAAAAACGAAGAGATAAAATGTATGTATAGCGATTCAATAATTGAGTAACCAAAAAAGGCCTCCGTCAGCTGACGGACGGCCTTTTTTTATTAATTTCAAAATACTCACGATCGTTACAAAAGTGAAATGCGTTGAATATACTTATCGTTCGTATTCTTGCTCAGAAACCTGCTTTAGTGTTCCGCCATCCACAGCTGTTTCCAAATCCGGTTTTATCAACGTGGTAAAAATCAAATTCTTTGTTCCGTTCGGCATAGCGTCATAATCCTCACCTATAAGTTCTTGCATTATGCTTTCGCGGGTTACTTTAGTTCCTGATTGTTTTTGAGACACTGTTTGCATGAACCTATTTGTTGAAAGTTCATATTTTTTACCTAATTCTGTCACTTCATCAAAAACTCCTCCTTTTTCTATGTCGTTCATATAATAATTGTAATGAATAAGAAATATTTTATCTTATCTCGTACCTCAATGTGACGTTGATAATGATGTCTTGAGAGCCTGGTTCGATGGTCGGAGCGGGCGCGGATTCAGCTTTTGCGCCACTATCAAAGCTCAATGCACGCGCGTAATAAACCGGTGAAGAGCCTTCGTCTATCGCCAGTAATCTTCCCAACCTAAATCCTCCCGCCTTGGCAACGGCCTGAGCCTTCACTTTAGCCTTTTCTATGGCTGCGGCGCGCGCCTCTAATTCAACCTTATCACGGTCATCGATATCAAATGAAAGTTGCGAAACTGAATTTGCTCCGTTTGAAACCGCACCGGTCAATATATCTCCCGCTTTTACAAAATCGCGTATCTTTACCGAAACAGTCTGGCTTATGGAGTAACCGGAAATTTCAGGAGGAGGGCAAACTTTGTCTACCGGATAAGCTATCGCTATTGACGGCGCGGCGATTCCCACGCCAGAAGTACCGCCTTGCATCATCGGCGTAGATACTTGCCTACAAGTATAATTCGTATACCTCGGATAAACTGAATATCCTTCTGTCTTAATATCTTTTGCGGCTACTCCACTAGATTTTATGAAATCGATGATTTTATTGCCTTTCGTAGTATTTTCTTTTTGCAATGCTGCAAGGTCTTTGCCGCCTTCGGTAATTATACTAAAACTAAAAGTTGCCACATCAGGCACGGCAACGACTTTTCCCTCGCCAGCCACGGAAAAGCTCCGGTAAGTTCCCGGCTCTATGGAGCTTCCATAAGTCCGCACATAGCTTAAAACGGCGTACGAAAGCACGCCTACGAACATAATGGCTACCCAGCCTAAATAATTTTTTGTGTGTTCATTCATATCTTTATACTATCAAAACTTTATTGGGAAGTAAATGAAGGTTTAAGTAAATAAGCCCACCGATTAAAAGCAGTAAAAGCAGCCCATACAATATATGACGTGGATGCTGATGTTTTATTTCAACGGCAACCATAATGATAAGCGCTAAGCCGACAAAGGCACCCAAAATCATATATAAATAGACAAGCGATTCGTTTGGTGAAGACAATATTTTATAAAGATTCGCTTTTTTCACTTCTATATACAAACTATTTTCGCCGGTATTTTGAGCGACAATCTGCACATCTTCTCCTGCCACTTGAGGAGTAGGCGATGGCATCGGCGTTTTTGTCGGCAACGGTGTGGGCTGGACCTTGGCAGGAGGATTTAGTTGATACACAGGAAGCGGACGGCCAAATAGCTGAACCACAAAAGTTGTCTCGTGCCCCTGATAAAATCCTTTGGATGTTGCGATTCCGATCTCCGTAAAATTTTTATTTAAAATATTCGCGCGGTGGCCTGAAGAATTCATCCACGCCGTATTTACGTCGGTTGATTCAGCAAAATCAATAGCCAAATTTTCTCCTGCATAAGAAAAAGAATATCCTGCCTTGCCGAACCAAAACCAGGGCGTAAGCCCCTCGGGGCTTGTGTGCGCAAAATAACTTTTTGCGGCCATGTCATCAGCTTTGTATTTGGCTGCTAAAACCAAAACAGGATTAATTTTAAGCTCCGGCAAACTATTACCGGCGCGGTCTGTGTTGGTAAGTCCAATCAAAGCCGGCGGCAGAACTTGGGCTAAAAAGTTGTAATTGCTCAAAAAAACTTGGGAATAAACCAGGGTAAGGGCGAAAATAAGTAATAAAAAAGCCGCAAAACCGGTAACTATATGTTCCCGGAAAAAATGCGGTTTATAGTCATTTTCCTTATGCGGTATGAAGTATTTCTTAAACACTGCTTTCATTGTACCATTTTAGCATATTTTGGCACAAAATACAATAACACATAAAACCCTTATTTTGTCAAGCTAATTTTGCGCATTCGCAGGGATGCGTACATGTCATGTCCGTTGGAGTTTTGTTGCATTTGGCCAGATTATTTTCGTATCCGCAAAATGGACATTTGATGTAATAATTCCACAGGCACCACGGTTTGTGGGAATCCGCCGAGACCACCTCCCCATCAAACTTATTACAGCCCCATAAACAGGCAAAACCGCCGATTGTCTCGCCGGTAATGGTTTGATTTAATTTTATTCGATCTTTAAGGTTTTGTGCTGTGGCAATCGCCTCCAGCAACTCTTTGTTTACTCTTTCTTTCCCACCGCCATATCTCATTCGGAACGTCATTTATAATTATAGCAAATTTTCCAACACTAAAAAACGCGACTGTGGATAAACCCCTCAAAACAAAAATTCCCCAGCAGAGGCCGGAGAATTTTTATCAGTTCGGATTTTCAGAAATTTATTTATTCAACTCCGCCCTTGTAAGCGGGCCGACAAATCCGGTCACATAACCAATGGCAGGGTGCGCCGCTTGATACGCTTTCACAGCTGCGAGTGTCAGAGGTCCAAAATAACCTGTTACTGGTCCGAAATATATACCATCTTTCGTCAGCCTGTTTTGGAGTTCAGAAACATCGCTATCTTTCATACCAAGTCCCAAATTACGCGTGAACTTGAATGTTGATTCCCCGAGCACAGTTGATGCACTTTGGGTATTGGTTCCGCCGGAGCATATATTCAATATTTCTCTGGTTTTTGGACCGACTACGCCAACCTGATCGATATTATTTTTTTTCTGAAACGCGAGCACCCCTTCTCTGGTAAGATTGCCGAAATATCCTGTTATCGGTCCTGAATAGACGCCGTCTGAATTTAGCCTTTTCTGAAGGGCTGTTACTTCAGCGCCCATAGAACCGATAAAAAGATTTTGAGTGAAAACTGGGCATGCGACAACAGAAGCGCCCAATACTTCTCCTTGTGTTGAAGACTGAACTTGGGCCGCTGCGATCACCGGACTATCTAATTTAATACTTACCTGTACGGATGCGACGACGCTATTGGAAGAACCGTAGCGTAAGTATACAGTTTTTGTCCCTGGTCCGGCTGTCAGCGTCCATGGAAATGTAGCCTGAAAAGGAACCCATGAGCCTGTTGAAAATGCGGAATCATTAGATACCCACATCTGATTTGCGCTTCCAGCAGATGTTATTGAAAGCGATACGCTAGTATTTGATGTAGCTATGGCGCCATCGTTGATTTTAAAGCCGTAGGAGTAGAAAATTCCTCCACCGCCTCCCGAGCTTACCGGGGTCGGAGCTGGAGTAGAAGGAATAGGATCCAGTCCACCGAAACTCGTGAAGTGATACGTCACAATTTTAGTATTAGTGCCGTTGTTGATCGCACATTCGCCAGGTGCTGTTGGCAGAGTCGGTATATCATAGGTTCCAGCACAAGTGGTTATCGTCTGCCATACATCTGACCCGGCTGGTCTGTAGCCGACGGTACCGGTAACACCAGATAATATTATTGTAACAGGAGTATCAAAGGTAAGTGTTCCGGCATCTGAACCAATTGAGATAACAGTGCTACCAACACTAAACCCAGCCGGTGCGTTGCCGCCTGCCGGCGTGCCTTCAGTCGGCG
>JAUSHV010000043.1 GCA_030648495.1 bacterium | reverse complement strand
ATTGGAATATTCTGCTCCGCAACCTTTTCAATGAATTTAAAAGTTCTTTTCATCCACGGCTTTTCGTTTCTTTTTATTGAATCGTGCATCGAGCCGCCTATTACGATCGCGTCGAACGCGTTCAAAATTTTTGGCAATTTGCCGTGACTCGCGTAAAGAGTCGCCCATTTATTTTTAGGCAAACCAAATGCTCCGCTCATTGCTTCCGAATAAGCCCTACCTCCGTAAACAATTTTGTTAACTCGCTTCCTCTCTTTTTCGGAATCCGTCAAAATATCCAAAAAAAGTATTTTTAGATTAGAATGCATACGGAATAGCTTAACACGCTATTCCCCTTGTGGAAACGATACCCGAAACGCTTTTCTGGCCGTGTCCATTGTCAATTTGAAATCGGTCAAAGCTTTTGAAACAGCGGTTTTTCTTGCTGATACCGCTGCTTGAAGCGCGGTTGCGAGTTTTTCGGCTGCTATTTGGTCGGCAACAAACGCGTCATACGTATCTTTCAACTGGGTTTTTAGAGTCGTACGGATAGCTGTCGCCGCAACTCCGACAGAACAGTCTGTCTGAGATTTGTCTAACGCAACCTTTACGGAAGCCTTAAAATCAGAAATGGCCGTGCTCACTAGACCGGTGCGCGCCAAGCGCGCCTCGTCCAATGCCTGGCGGAAAGTTTGTTGCGCCGAATTAATGGCTGTGCGCCTATTATTTATCGCATCAGTTATAGCCGCGATGAACTTTTCAACTGCGGTTTTGTGCGCGGCATTTGAAACTGACAACGCTGAAAGTCTCGCAACATAGCGGTCGCGGGCTGAAGCATTTTGTAATCTGATGGAATTTTTCTCTTCGTCCCTGATTTTTCTTCCGCTGTCGATTTGGACCGTTATCTGTGCTTTACGGCTTAAAACTATGCTCTCACGTGATTCTATTTTCGCGATAGTTTCGTCGGCAAGATCGGGAAGTTTGGCGCAAAATCCGTCGGCTGCGGGCAATGCATTCTCGTCATACGAAGTTCCTACGCTTATAAATTCAGCCTTTTCTCCAATAAGAAAATTTGCGTCGGCAATCTCCGCATTGAAAATAGAACTGTCAAAATCCGACTCTCCCAAAAGCCTGGCATACGCGCCGGAACTTTGAGAAGCGCTCTCTCTACCATTAATCGGAGACGTAGGCGTATTAATTTCTCCTGTCGGCAGCCCTGGGACCGGCGAGGAAGTTGTGGAAGCGGGCATTTGGAACAAAACATAAAAAACTACCACGGCGGCAACGATGATTCCGCCGATCGCTAACAAAATTTTAGTTACTGTATTCATATTGAATTTTTTTAATTAATAAAAACTAACTTATAAATTCGGCCTTTCTTTTGCTTTTGCTATTTCCTCTTCAAGATTAGTTTTTTCCCGCTTCAATGTATTTATAGTTTCGGTCAAGTCCCTGTTTTGTCTTAGCGCGCGCTCCTGCATGCCGCTATATAAGGTCTGCAAGTCATCAGCCATTTTATTGAACATGCGCGCCAAAACACCAAGCTCGTCGGCTTTATCTGCGCTTGCGCGTATAGTCATGTCCCCCGCACCAAACCGTTTGAGTACTTTTACCAATTCATTAAGGGGTTCGATAATGCTCTGTCGGATAAAATAAAATATAGTTACTAAAGACATAATGGCGCTGAAAATAAATATATAAATAAACGTCATTTTGGCCCCTGTTTCCACATCCGTAATATTTGCCGCCGTTTCCTCCACATTCGCGTTTGTACTCTCTACAATCTTATCCAAGTTATCGGCAATCAGCCCGGCATAGGAGAGAGCCTTTCCTTTCGCGGCATCCCGCTCTTCTATAGCACGCCTCGCTTCCTCCGATCCGGCCTTGCCGTCCGATTTTAAACGGAGATAAGTTTTATGTTTTGCCACAGCCGTGAACGCGTTATTTACGAATCCGCCAAAATAAATATCAATTGCACCGGCAAACTGTGCTTCTTCTTCGTTAGGTGGCTTGATAATCAGTTTTCCTTTAAGCCCCTGACGATTCCAATATTCCGCATTGAGTCCTCCTCCTGACTTCGCGAAAGACATAGTTTCACTTCCCCAGGCGATTGCATTTATGTATGCACTAAAAAGAAGATTGGACCGCTCCATGACAGCTTCGCTTTTTCTGATATCTTCAAGCTTTTCAAAATCATCCACGCCCAAGGCGCTCTCAAGCGCAATCTCTTCAGAAAGCAATTCAGTTAAAGCTCTTTTGATAGCTCGAGAAATTGGGACATCATGCGTAATGATTTCCCTGGACGACTCAACGACTGCCGAAAGATTACGGTACCCAATAATTGCCGCAACAAAAGACACGGTTAGGACGAAAGCCATAACTAAAAAAAGTTTGAATTGCAATCCGGACAGGAAAGGCATTTTCATTAGAGAGCGGACTTAATCGCGGCAATACTTAGAACCGCCTTGATAACTCCGACTACGGCAGAACTCGACGGGTCCTTAATAGGAACATATATAGATATTGCTTCGGACTGGGCGCTGTCATCAAACTCTATCGCACCGTGATAGCTTTTACCTATCCCGTTTGCGTACGCGTTTACCCACCAGTCTTCATCCGCCTGATAATAATCGCTAGTTTTATCAGTCTGCCCGACATTCAGCCCGTATTTGTCCGTAACAAATATTTCCGGGAAGCCCGGATTTTTTTCCTGAAACGCAAAAAGTTGCACGGCCGTCTTATTTGTAAGAAACGGCTTTATAAAATCATCTATGCCTTTACTCGCACGCCACTTATTATCCAGCGCTGTAATCTCAGCGGAAGTCAAATTCTTATTTTTTTCATTAATTAACGCAACTTCTTTCAAGATGATTGGGTCCTTCGCAAGCGCTTCAACCGTCATCATTTTTTGAGAAAGAACCGCTTCTATTTCCGGGGATAAAGCAGTTTTGACATTCCCCGAATTTGCCGGAGTCGCTCCGCCGGACGGCGGCGGAATTTCGGTTTTTTGACTCGAAAACCAATACATTCCTCCGAACCCTAAAATAATAATAACCCCAAATGCCACGATATTCACATAAAAAGCCTTATTGTGCGT
>JAUSHV010000041.1 GCA_030648495.1 bacterium | reverse complement strand
ACCGGACTTGGTACGGGCGGGGTCGATGTTGACTCGTCCTCCTCAACACTCGGTGTACTAGGGACACCGAGTGTTTTCCCGGACTCGGCTGGAGAAGGAGTCGGAACCGGAGTTGGAGCCGGCAACGGATCAACGCCAAAGAAAAAATCAAAAATACTGTTAAAAATACTTTCGATAAATGTACCAAAAGACGCGTGCGCTGTAGGGGCAAGCAAAGGATTTAGAAAAAGAAACGTAATAAGACAAATCGCGAAAAGAATTACAACTTTCATTACACTAATTATACTCCCTACGTGAATTCAGGAATAGCCTTGGGAAGACGAAATTATCGTTATCAAAGTCGCCCGGCCTGCCTGCCGGTAGGCAGGGAAGAAGTCCGACTTCCCGGGGAAGTCGGACTTCAAAGAGGACGACTTCTTACCTATACAAACAATTTGTGCTTGAAGCTATCAAGGTATAGCAAGGTTTGGTAAAGAAAAAATCGTAAATTATATGTTCGGTGTTGCGATTTTATCAAGCCGCCAAGCTCACCTAATTTTGGAGCCCGGCAAGGTTGCCGGGTTATCCACAAGGCAATATCAAAAATAATTATTATTACAAACCAAACTGCCAAAATATCCTTGCTCCTCACTTAGCAATTCGATTGCTAAGGTTTAGTATTTATGCTAAAAAGACTCCAGATAATGAGTTTTTTATATGAGCGAAAAAAGGTTTCGGCGTATTTTAACAATATGTGTTTTGATAGTATTGTTAACAGTTTTTTTACTCGGAAGAATTTATCCGATATTTGAATACTTGTTATTAGCTGCTAGCGCTTTCTCGGCGGTGGTTATTGTTTGGGCGGGACTTAAAGCAGATAAAACCGTTAATGAATTTGAAAAAGAGATGGCATTTAGTAAGCAAAAAATAGTTGAGCGTAATTTACAGCTTATTGCCGATCTCATGCATCAATCCGCTAAATTAAGCGACGCTGAAGAAAAAATCAAAATGCTAACATCGGAAGTAGAGACGTTTCTGGAACAATCCGAACATAATAAATGCTGGACCAATGAATTCAGGTTGAGACAGGTTTTTAAAATCACAAAAAAATCCAGATGGCCGGACCCGCAAAAAATTACACTCCCGGAAATGCTTTGGGCATGCAAAATTTATTGCCCCGAACAAATTAAACCAAGTTCGCCAAAAGAAGAGCAAATGGTGAAAGAAATCGGAGAAGTCATCAAAAAATATATGTATTAATCCATCTCGCGATGGGTTTTTATTTAGGATTGGATTTTATTTGTTTGAGTAAGATCTTCCACTTTATTATCGGAGACAAAATGCACCAATAAATAAATATTAACATATACAGGGATCATAAAAAGAATTAGTTCAAAAATTGACATTATATTGTCGCCTTGCGCATTTGGTATAGCGGCTGACGTAAATCCAGGAATTTCAAATGGCAAAACTAAATATAAAAAGACCCATGGCAACCCAGCCATCATCGGCAAGAGCATAATAAGTCCCCCTTCATTTTTAATTGCTTCCAAAAGTGTAAGCACTAAAAATGGCAGAGTCGCAATGGCGCTAATCCAAAAGAATTTTTTTTGTTGATTTTTAGTAAGAGATAACTTTCTCATATTAAATATGATACCACAAATAAGTTTTGCCTACCCGATTTTTATTATTTTACCTACGATAACTCCTATGATTATGGCGATACCTCCCAAAAAGACCATTTTTAGAGCATGTTTTACAGGTTTAATTTTTGATATTTTTGCTACCGATGCACCGGCAATAAACAGCGCCGACAGTGAAAAGGCAATCGAAATCCAAAGAGCTGACTTTGGAACAAAAAAGAAATAAGGGATTATCGGAATAATCGAAACCAAGACATAAGAAACAAACATTGCAATTGCGGCAAAAAATGGTTTATTGTTGGAAATCTTATTAACATCCTTGTAGGCTTCAGCATAGTCTTCGGAAAGAAAACTACCTGCGGCCATAGAAAATGCCTCAACAAATGTATAAACAAGCCCGGTAAGAATAATTATTTCTTTGGTTACTCCACTCGCGCTAATCCCGGCTAAAAATCCGACAGTCGAAACAAGGCTGTCCGTCACTCCGAAAATGATATTCCTGATATACATTTCTTTCATAGGCATTAATTTTAACACTAATATGAATTTAATAAAAAATAACCCTATCCGCGACACTTGGTCGTAATAGGGCTATTTTTTCAGCTACCTAAGTCAGCTTAAACCGTGATTTTTTCTTCTTCGAGCATCCCCTTGATCTGTTCTCTCAGTTCAGGGGTATCTTTGTGCCCGTGCGACCCGACTGCGTGTTCGACGGCGGCGTCAAGCAAATGGTCAGGGGTACCGGACATGTAAACATCACAATTCTTTTCGCTGGGCAATTTTCTGCAGTCGGCTACCATTCTTTTTGCGCTATCCATGTTTTTTGTGTTAATGCTTTTAAAACCGTTTTCGACCTTATAAAACAAAATAGCACATAAGTGCTATTTTGTTAAAAAATCAGATTTTTTAGGAAAGGTGTTTTGAGACCAATTTGGTCATTTCAAACATATCAACCACAGCCTTTCCGCCGAAAACCTTCTTTAGGTTCTCATCAGCAACGATATTACGCTTGGCTTTAGGGTCTTGAAGGTTGTTTTTCTTGATATAAACCCACAGTTTCTTAACAACTTCCGACCTTGGCATTGGACCTTTTCCTACTACCGCTGCAAGCTCTGCGCTCACATTCAACGGCTTCATAAAAGCCGAATTTGCTTTTCCTGGCATGTGTTTATAAGTTAACTGTTAATAATTCAATTATACCTCTACCCTGTATTTCAACGCAAGGCATAGTTGGCGGGGGCACTAGGAATCGCTTCTCGCAGTACTCTGCTCGAAACCTACGGCGCCTCTTCGGCGCCTGCGGCCCGCGGTTCGAGTTCCCATTAAACCCCATGCAAATTTTACAGCACACTTTGTGCGCTCTAAAATTTCCATTGCGGGGGCACTAGGAATCGAACCTAGGTCAGCGGTTTTGGAGACCGCTGTTCTACCACTGAACCATGCCCCCCAATAAATAGCACTATAACAAAAAAACCCTAACTTTTGAAGTAGGGTTTTAATTTTCGGACGGTTTCAGACCAGAGTTTTTTGTCGAGCTCAGGATCCATTGTGCGCCAATTTGCGCGTTCTGGACGGCCAATTGTTTCGGCGACGACTGTGCGCAAATATTGCAAAGGAGCTTCCGGACTCAAAGACGCTTTGAAGCCGCCGACTACAGAATCTTTCCAGAGTAAATAAGGCATCTGAATTTTCTTCCAAGCATCGCAAAATTGACTTAAATATGCTTGAAAGAAAACAGCGTTGCGAGGAAAATCAGCAAAGATTCTATGGGTAATATCCAGTTTTGCCGGCACGATATGTAAATGTGCATGCTTTATAGTTTGGCCGACTATCCCATGCTCAAAAAGGGTCGTGGATGGAGCGCCGTATTCTTTCAGTAAAGCGTCGGATATTTGAGCTACAAGCTTCTCCAAAAGATTAATTTTCGCCATTTCCATTGCACCAATACATTCAACATGTCGTTTCGGCACTAGCAAAACATATCCCCCGTCGGTGATTTGGCCAAGAGTCGCGATTATCCAAAAATCCTTTGTCTCTCCACAAAGACGCTCTTCAAATTGCGAACGGTCACAAAATACGCAATTATTATCCATATCAAACTCGCAAAAAATCTATTTTGATGATAATATTAAAAAACCATTTCGTCTAGTTTGCCCGAGTAGCTCAGTTGGTAGAGCAACTCCATGGTAAGGAGTAGGTCGCCGGTTCGACTCCGGCCTCGGGCTTAAAAATGCGGCGAAAATGCTATAATTAGGTATGTTTGAAAGTTTCAAAAAACTTTTGAAAGAACCTGCGTTTTGGGATATATTTGGGCTGTTTATTTACAGCTTTATTGCGATAGTCGCAGTAAGGTCCTTGAGCACGAACCTGCCTTTTTCACGGCCTCTGCAAGTAATATTTTTGCTCATCGGCATGGCAGGCCTGCTCATAGACAGTCAGACTGTCTGGCGAAGATTTATAAAAAAAGATAAATAGGATTTATAAAAAACGGCGTGTTTGCCTTTTATCTTCTTTATCATATAATATATTCTAACGCGCAGGTGGTGGAGTGGACAATCACACTTGGCTGTAAACCAAGCGCCCGGAAGGGCTACGAAGGTTCGAATCCTTCCCTGCGCACCACAAGATAAAGTTTCCGCTTAAGAGAGCAAAATGTTAAGCTGTAGTATGAAGAACATTTCGCGATTAATTATTGTTATTGTTCTCATTATAATTCCGCTTTCTGTGTATGCAGCAGATGAGCCGTACAATGCCGGATTTGTAAGCGGCGTGTGGTACTCAAAAACCCCTTTCTTTGCAGGAGAAACCATACGAATCTATACGGCATTTCAAAATCACTCCGGAGGCGACATTATTGGTGCGGTCAAATTTTTTGATAACGAAACTTTTATTGGCGAAGCAAACTTTTCAGCTATCAATGATCGCCTTATCGAAACGTGGATTGATTGGAAGGTATCTTACGGTAACCATTCAATTTCAGCCAAAATTATTGACACAAAGCGCTCCGAAGCAGGCAAAGCCCCGGAAGTGATTAAAGTATTTAACACAGAAGCAAAGCAGGAAGCGTTGTTTGTCGATATAGATACAGATAAGGATGGAATTGGTGACATAGTTGATCAAGATATTGATAATGACGGTTTAAGTAATAGTGAGGAAAAGCGCCTTGGCACCGACCCGCTGCGCATCGATTCTGACAACGATAAGATTCCCGATAACGAAGATCCCGAGCCGTTATTGCCGGCAGTCGCCAAAGAAACTGCCAAGACATCTGTTGGGTCGGCAGGTGGGGCTGGTGGTGGAATACCATCTACCACACAAGATGTGCTTGCGACTATCAATAGTTATGTCGATAATTTTGGCCAAAAAATCAACGAACAGCGTGAAAAAGTTACAAAGGATATCAAGAGTATCGACAATATATTTAAAAGAATCGATACCAATAATGACGGGGTAATTGGTCTGCCAGACTTCAATATCCTTATGGTTAATTGGAATAAAAAAGACGGAGCCGTTGCAGATTACAATCTAGATGAAATTGTTGATATAATTGATTTTAATATCTTAATGGTTTACTGGTCATGACAAAAAAAATACCACACTTTATATTTATCGGGGGTTTCTTGTTGCTCGTATGCGTACCGACAAGTGTATATGCCGCTTCACTTACTTTTACATCACCAACCGGCGATGTAAGGGTCGGAGGCACATTCATGATTAAAGTGATGCTTGATCCGCTCGCGGAAAACGTGTTCACAGTCAAGGCGGCGATTGCGTATCCTGCAGAGCTGTTGCGGATTACCTCGTTTACATTTAGCGATACATGGACACCTCTCAATCAGCCTGGTTTCAACGAAATAAATAATGAAAAGGGTTCGATAATTAAAACGGGCGGCTATCCGGGCGGCATATCTGCGCCTGTAATTTTCGGCATAATTACATTTAAGGGCATTAAAGAAGGTAGCGCAACCGTTGCTATCACCGATGATTCGATAGTATTCAACAGCGAGAGCAAAAACATACTAATAGAGAAAGGGAAGAAAATATTTTCCTTGGCCGAAGCGCCGCCGGTAAAGATACAAAAAGAAATCGACATACAAAAGCCTACAACAAAAACTGTTTCAGGAACGGTTGTGCCCGACCGCTTTGAAAGTTCCGAAGTGAAGATTCCGGAAAATATCCCGTCTCCGGACAAAGCATGGCTGTATATTAAACTCGCATTCCTATCTACCATTGCGCTTATCTTGCAACACTCCTTTGTTCTGTACCTTTCAATTGCCGTTCTGCTCTACATCATTTATCGGATAATGAGACGGCTTTTTGCTTAATTATGCGGCGATAGGTTTTAGATGCTTTGTTCTGGGCTGTTTTATGAGCGGTTTTTTATTTTCCAGAATATATACACTATCCTTGTAATCAACAACGACGCTGTCCCCTTCTTTTACTTTTCCTGAAATAATATTTTCGGCCAGGGGGTTTAATATTTTTGACTGAATAATTCTTCTAAGTGGCCTCGCGCCGTAATGAGGATCGTAGCCCTCCATTGCAAGTGCGTCTTCAGCTTTCTGGGTAATGGTTATGGAAATATTTCTTGCTTTAATGCGTGCAGTTAGGCGGGAGATTTGAATTTTTGCGATTTTCTTTAGGGCTTCTTGATCAAGACTGTTAAAAATGATTATCTCGTCTAAACGGTTCAAAAATTCCGGCCTAAAGTGTTGCTCTAGCGACTTTTGAATTTTTGTTTTAAGCTCTTCTTCTTTTTTAATGCGGTTATCCGCCTCTCCGACAAAGCCAAGGCTCTCCATCTCGCGAACAAATTCGCCGCCGATATTAGAAGTCATGACAATGACCGTATTTTTGAAATTCACCGATCTCCCCTTCGCGTCCGTAAGCTGGCCGTTGTCCAAGATTTGGAGCATTATATTAAATACTTCCGGATGTGCTTTTTCTATTTCATCAAAAAGAAGCACTGCGTAAGGGCGGTGCCTGACCATTTCAGTCAGCTGTCCTCCTTCTTCGTGGCCGATATATCCCGGAGGCGAGCCTATCATTTTTGATACGGCATGGCGTTCCATATATTCTGACATATCCACGCGAATTAGAGATTTTTCATCGTTGAACATAAATTCCGCCAAAGCCAAAGCAAGCTCAGTTTTTCCAACTCCGGTTGGCCCCAAAAATATAAATGAGCCGATTGGACGTTTTTCGTCAGCAATGCCGGCGCGGCTCCTCCTTATAGAAGAAGCTACTTTCGCGATAGCTTCATCCTGACCGACAACACGTTTTTTTATTTCTTCGTCCATGCGGATAAGTTTTTTGGCTTCCGATTCCAATATTTTCTTCACAGGTACTCCGGTCCAGCGCGCGACAATATCCGCGATGTCGTCTTCGGTTATTTCTTCTTTTAATATACGCTTGTGGAGCTGAAGTTTTTTCAATTTGCTTTCTTCGGAAAAGAGCTTCCTTTCAATTTCTGGTATCCGTCCGTATCTTATTTCTGCAACTTTCGCGAGGTCTGCCCGACGCTCCGCAATCTCGGCTTCCTGTCGCAAAGAATCATAGTCGCGTTTTAACTGGCGGATAGAACCTATCGTCTCCTTCTCTGTTTTCCAGCGTATCTCCAAATCGCCGTTTTTTTCACGCAATTCTTCAATAGATCTTTGTATCTTTCTTGTTCTTTGTATGGATTCCTGGTTTGATTCTTTTTTTAGCGCTTCTTTTTCTATTTCAAGTTTCATTGTTTCCCGCCTCGACCGCTCAAGCTCGTCAGGCATACTGTCCATCTGGAGCCGCAGCGAAGAAGCTCCTTCATCTATCAAATCAATAGCTTTATCCGGCAAAAATCTGTCGGTAATGTAGCGAGCGGAAAGATTTACCGCCGCCAAAATCGCTGAATCGGTTATTCTGATTCCATGATGAAGTTCATATTTGTTTTTGATGCCGCGGAGTATTGAAACCGTATCGTCCAAAGAAGGCTCTTCAACGAATACGGGCTGGAAGCGGCGGGCCAAAGCAGCGTCTTTTTCAATATATTTTTGATATTCTTTAATGGTCGTCGCTCCTATCGCGTGAAGCTCTCCTCGCGCAAGAGCTGGTTTTAGCATATTCGAAGCGTCAATCGCGCCTTCGGCCGCACCGGCTCCCACCAGAGTATGCACCTCGTCTATGAAAAGTATCGTTTTTCCGGCCGAGCGTTCAAGCTCCTTCATAACGGCTTTCAAGCGCTCTTCAAATTCTCCCCTGTATTTTGTACCCGCGACAAGCGAACCCAAATCAAGCGAAATAAGGTCTTTATTTTTTAACATTTCAGGAACATCGCCGGCGGCAATTCGCTGGGCAAGCCCTTCGACTATCGCTGTTTTTCCCACACCAGCTTCTCCGATGAGTACCGGATTATTTTTTGTACGCCTTGAGAGCACTTGCATTACCCTTCTTATCTCGTTGTCGCGGCCCACAACCGGGTCCAGTTTGTCTTCCAAAGCGAGCCGTGTCAAATTCCTTGCGTATTTTTCCAAAGCCTGATATTTATTTTCAGGTTCGGCATCGGTTACTCTTTGCGAACCACGGAGGTCAGAGAGAGCGCGCAGAACCATTTCGCGGTTTAGGGCGAAACTTTGTAAAAGTTCTTTTGCTTTGGAAGGAGCTTCAAGAATACCCAAAAACAAATGTTCGGTAGAAATAAATTCGTCTTTAAGAAATGCCGCTGCTTTATGCGCTTCTTCAAGTACTTTCGCAAGTTCCGGCGTAAGATAAATTTGGTGCGACGGCGAAAGAATATTGGTTCGAAGCGTTGAATCAAGATTATTTAAAACCATGTCTATCAGTGCACCTTGATCTATCTCGAGTTTATCAAATATGGCCGATACAATGCCGTCTTCCTGCAAAGACAAGGCGGCCAAAAGATGCATGGCGTCTATTTGTGAAGAACCGCGCTCAATTGCAAGCTCATGGGCTTTCTTTAGGCCTTCCTGCGCTTTAATTGTGAATTGTGAAAATGGAGGCATTTGACAAATATTGACTTTATTATATGACTATGATAGCATAGATTTTAGAGTAAATCAAGTTGAAAAAGGAGGCGCGATGGGCGTTATAAATTTAAACGATCCAATACTTAGAAAATTACTTGAAACAGCAGAGAAAAAAGCCATTCATAATTCCATTGAAGAGGCTATGGCAGAACTTTTCTATGTTCCAGACATGTTGGCGAAAGTGGGGTTGTGTTATGCTGTTTTTTTCTTTTTACTAGCAGCAACACTTTTTTTTGCAAACCACTTTGGAAAGGTAAGAACATGGATAGATATTTGGCTGGGGGTTTAAATGATTAAACGAATTGTGGTTTTGGGAAGAGCTGCCGCATTGGCAAGCCTGATCATAATCGGAACAGAAGCAGCACAACTTTTTGGCGTAAACGAGCACGGAGCGCCAGTCCTACAAATTTATATGATTGCCACAGCGATAACGATATTCCTTATTGGAGCACTGGCACTACCATTTCAACGTACCACAAAAATTACGATTGTAGCTTTTATAACAGCTGCAGCACTGATTGATTTAGCGTCTGCCATAACCATTGCCGCCCTGTTCATCTGAACTGGCGGTTTTTTTGTTGCTTTAGCTTTTTATTGCTTTAGCAATAATCCCGCCGTCGGCGGGATGAAAACTAAAGTTTTCATTTTCTTTCTTCAAGCGTTACATCAATATTCATCGCTTTGCCGTCACGCAAAATTTTGAGCGTTATTTTCTCGCTGATTTTACTATCAGCAATAAGTTTACCTAAAGCGTCATCTTTCGTAACTTTTTTTCCTCCAAATTCAAGAATAATATCTTTTTCTATGATGCCTGCTTTTTCGGCGGGAGAACCGGGCATAATTGCCGCTTCTCCATTCGCCCCATTTATTACAAGCGCCCCATAATCAACTATGAGTTTATTTTGGTCTTTTATTTCGGGAGTAACCATAATATATCTGACACCAAGGAACGGATAAATGATTTTTCCGCCGGATTTCACGCTCGCTAGAGAGCGTTTTATTTGATTTATAGGGATAGCAAAACCAATATTTTGAGCGCCTTCGGCAATAGCAGTATTTAATCCGATAACCTCGCCTTTTAAATTCAAAAGTGGTCCGCCGGAATTGCCCGGATTGATTGCTGCATCGGTTTGAATTACTCCGTTTAGGTCTTCCTGTCCGGAAGCGAGACCTGACGCGGCAAGAGAACGTGCAAGGCCGGAAATAACCCCGACAGAAACAGTATTTTGGAATTCTCCCAAAGCATTGCCGATGACGATAGCTGATTGCCCTATCTTGACCGAATCAGAATCTCCAAGCGCGATGGTCGTGTAATTTGATCCTCCGACCGGCGGGTCAATCTTCAACACGGCCATATCGTTTAAAGAATCGCGCTCCAAAACTTTAGCAACCATTTTTTTACCGCTATTTGTGATAACCGTATATTCCGCCGCCATATCGTCCACAACGTGCTTATTCGTCAATATGAGTCCGTCCCCGGAAACGAAAAATCCGCTTCCGACCGATATAGGAACCTTTTTTAAAGCGATGATACTTACAACGGCCGGAGAAACTCTATTGATAATATCTTCTATCAAAACATCCCTTGCTGTGGCGCTAATCTCGAGTTGTTTTGCTTCGTCAACTGGCAAAGGAATTGGATTTATCACGCCAATCGAGCGTTCGATGACTTTTTGGATAGTCTGCGTAATAGGCGGCGGCGCCTGGCTCATTAAAGTAACTGCCACGATGCCCGTAACAAGCGCTGTCATAAAGCTGACAAGAAGCACCAGAAGTATAAATTGATATTTTGTCATGTTTTCCATAATATTTATTATACAGCATCCACCCTCTCAACCCCCTTCACTTTTTCTTTTAAAATACTTTCTATCCCGGCTTTAAGTGTAAGGTTGGACAAAGGACAGCCCTTGCAAGTCCCTTGAAAACGCACCGACACTACTCCTTTATCAAATCCAATAAAATCCAAAGACCCCAAATGCATCGCTAGCATCGGCTTAACTTCTTTTTCTAAAACTTCTTTGATTTTTGTTTCAACTGCAATCATCTTTGTTTAATTAATTTTGAAAACGTTTTTCAACGGCATCCCAATCAATCGCTTTAAAAAATGCTTGGAGATAATCGGCTTTTTTGATTCCATAATCAAGCATGTAGGCATGTTCAAAAACATCCATTACGAGGAGCGGCGTACAACCGGCAAGATGCCCGACATCGTGCTCATTTACCCAAACATTGAACATGCGGCCGGCTGCCTCATCTCGATACATAACTACCCAGCCAATGCCTCGCATTACGCCCATTGCCAAAAAATCTTTCTCCCACATCTCGAGCCCGCCCCATTCTTTTGCCATCGCTTTTGCGAGTAAAGAATCTGTGTCTGGCAATTTACTGGCTTTAGCCATGTTTCCAAAATAAAGCTCATGGAGCCGCATCCCGTTAAATTCCCATCCCAGGCGGCGATTTAGCTCCGCATATTCAGGCGAGCCAAATTTGCTTTCCTTTTCTATAGACACCAAAATATCATTCAACTTATTAAAATTCGTCACATAACCCTGGTAAAGCGTGAAGTGGTTTTTTAAAAGCTGGTCGGAAAAACCCGGCGTTCCCAAAAGACTGTCAAAATTTTTTGCCTCGTACATAAATTTATATTTTAAAATTAATTATTAATCCGGGTAAATCTGGTTTCCATCTTCATCGTATAATATTATAGCTTTGGTCGGGCAGGATTGCGCGGCAAGCAAAATTGTTTCCATATCGGCTCCTTCCGGATTTACCACATAAGCTTTATTTTCTCCGTCCAATGCAAAAACTCCGGGTGCGATTGCAACACAGCTCGCCGCTCCAATACAGAGGTCTCTATCTACATAAATTTTCGCTATTTTTTTATCCATAATATTTCTCGCGGTAAAATCTAATTAAAGATTCGATATCGGTTTTTACTTCGTCTGAAGCGCCGACGCCGACTTTAAGTTTTTGTTGAACTTCTTCCAGATTTGCTGCGCCTTCAAGGACAGCTTCCTCGATATCTTTGTCGGTAATATTCAATCTAGCATCAATCACGCGCGCGCCCTCTACGACAATTCTACTATTTTGTCCGGTTTTGCGAAAGTAGTCGTTTGCCGTTTTCTGGAACGCTTTGTCTGCTAAAACCGAGCAATGGATCTTGCGGTTTGGCAGCCCTCCCAGGCGCTTCATAACATCCTGCGGGCGCACCTTCATCGCTTCATCCAAAGTTAAGCCGCCGTTTTCTGTAAGCATCACAGAATAAATAGATGTTGCGGCAATTGCCGAAGCACAGCCGAATGTTTTCCATTTTAATTCTTTTACTTTTTCCCCCTCTACCTTCATCCACATCTCCATCATGTCCCCGCAGGCCGGCGACCCGACCATCCCCCGCGCATCAAATTCATTTTCGTCTTTAGGCTTCTCCATCAGCAAATTCCTCGGATGAAAAAAATGGTCTTTTACAATGTCGGTGTAATACCACTTTTCTCCCGTATACTGGTTGATAACATCTATATCTTTTTTTGTATCGTCCATAATGTTTTTTTATCCCGACGCTTAGGTCGAGACCCGACTTCCTGATTAATTATTTTAATAAAACGTCGGGTTTATAACTTTTACTTTTTGCTTTAACTCTTAAATTTTCGCCCGCGAAGGCTTCCGGGTGCGACATCCCGGAGGCGTTCATATCAACACTAATCGGCGAGACTATGCGCAACCACTCGACCGTTTTGGGCAATTCCCCCATTACATAATCAATGTCTGTTTTGGTTGTCGAGCGGCCCAAAGTAAACCGCATTGAGCTATGCGCAAATTCATACGGCTTCCCAAGCGCCAAAATAACGTGTGATGGATCTAATGATTCAGAGGTGCATGCGGAGCCCGTGGAAAAAGAAATCCCCTTTGAATCCAAATAAAGCACCAGTGCTTCACCTTCTATATCTAAAATCGAAACGTTAATATTGTTGGGTAAGCGTTTAGTTGTGTGTCCATTTAAAACAACTTTAGGAATTCTCTTCATAACTTCAGAAATAAAATAGTCGCGGAGCGGCACCAACCGCGCTGTCTCGGAATCTTTTTCGGCTTGGGCAAGCTCGAAAGCTTTAGCTAAACCGACGATGAGCGGGATATTTTCTGTCCCAGAACGCATGCGCATCTCCTGTCCTCCGCCGATTATTTGTGGCTTTATTTTTACTCCCGAGCGTTTATATAAAAACCCAACGCCTTTCGGCCCATAAATTTTTGAGGCATTAACTGTCATCAAATCAACTCCTAAATTATTTACATTCAAATCCAAATACCCCGCCGCTTGGCACGCGTCGGTGTGAAAGTAGGGGTATTGCTTGCCGAATGTCTCAGTATCAAATTTTGAAAGACACGGATATTTTTCTGCTGAAAAATTCCTCGTGCTCACCCCAGTCGGACTCGCAAGGTCTTTCAAAATCTGTTCCTTCGCCATTCTAAAATCTTTAACAACTTTCCCAACCTCCGCAATCGGTTGAATTGTCCCAATCTCATTATTCGCATACATTATGGAAACGAGGACAGTTTCGGGACGCAACGCTTTGCGAACGTCCTCAGGGTCAACGATACCGTTTTCACCAACATCCAAAAAAGTTACATCAAAATCCTCTTTTGCCAATTGTTCACAAGGGGTAAGCACGGCGTGATGCTCGAATTTGGTTATGATTATGTGGGGTTTTACTCCGCTTGGTTGTCCGACAACCAAGTCGCCCGGGAAGAAGTCCGACTTCTTTGGGGTCCCGAAGTCGGACTTCGAGGAGGGCGACACTACAGCGCGAGCAACAACCTGAAGTGCCGCATTTGCAACTCCGAACACCGCTAAGTTATCTGATTCGGTTCCGCCGGAAGTAAAAATAATTTCGTCTGGCTTCGCGCCGATTAATTTAGTAATTGTCTCGCGCGATTTTGTAAGGGCCTCTTTTGCGCGCCGCCCTTCTTCATAAAGCCCACCCGCATTCCCAAAATTCTCATTCCAAAACGGCTCCATTGCTTTTGCTACGCGCGGGTCTACCGGTGTTGTTGCCGCATAGTCTAAATATATACGCTTCATAATTTATTTTTAACAATTCTATTTATCGGACAAATTTTATAAGGACGCTCAAAAAAACTAATAACATCCGCCGCCGAGGCTTCCTCTTTTAACAATTTATATCCCCCGCCCGACCCGCGTCTGGAAAGAAGCCAGCCTCCACGCTTGAACTCTTGTGCGACTTTCTCCATATATGAAGGCGGAAGCGAATGTTCACCTGCAATCTTTTTTGCGTCCAAATAAGCCCCGTTTGCGGCCTTTAAACGCTCAATTAAAACTAAACCGTAATCTAATTTCTTATTTAACATAAATCGGACACTAATAGTCCGATTATACCTTTTTTTGAAATAGCATCAATACCCCTATCAAGACGAAGGCTGTAAGCGCCATCATTGGAATAGTTATATATCCAAATTCAATGAAAAAAAGCTTTGCACAAGATGCTTCTGCGGCGGCGCAAGGTAAAACAGAATTGTTGAATGTCTGTCCGTAATATTGATACAAACTGATGGCGCCTCCAACTGCCGATAGCGCGATTATTATATTTTTAATATAATATTTTTTCCAAGCCGCTATGCCTAAAATAAGAACCATCGGAAACATAATATAGCGCTGATACCAGCATAAAGAACAAGGCGTAAATCCGACTATGTCCGAATAATATAAACTGCCTAAAATAGCTCCGAGCGAAACCAAAAAAGCAAAAAATACCGCCCGCTTTTCCAAAAAACCTGAAATGTTCCGTTCTCCGGCAAAAAAGCCCCAAATGAGAATAATAATGAAAATTTGCGCGATTATTGTAAGAGACGAAATAAAAATAGTCATGATTTATTGTGGGAGAACACAGCCTGTTTTTGCGGAAAGATCTTCTAATGAAACTTCACCTTCTTTTCGTGAGCCGTCGGCAAAATCCCAAGTCGGATAACTTTTTATATTTTTATCGTTGCATATAGCCAGCTGACCATTACCGTTAGGAAAGGAACACTCCACATAAGGCAGTAACTTCACGGAGCTTCCGAATAGTTTTTTCTGAGCTTGGCAATGTGGGCACCAGAACGCGCCATAGAATATCGTGCCTTTATCTTTCAGGCATTGGGTAAAACCATCAAGCTTACCGGGCACATTAATACTTTTAACTGTAAAATAATACCAAGCCAACAAAACAACGGCCCCTGCTATCAATATAAAAATTATTTTTCCTTTGACTTTTGTTTTTGTTTTCATAAAATTAATCGTTTTGCTTATAAATTTCTATACCTTTTTTCATAATTTCCCATGATTTTCTCCATCCGATTAGCGTTGCCCAGTAGTGAAAAGATACGGCCATTTTAATGAACCAGGGAATAAACCCCTCAAGCCGCAGACCATTTGATTCTAAGAGAGCAAATTTACCTCCCAACGGCATGATAACTCCGGCGCTATGCGGTTTATATTTTAAAAGCGGCTTTTTTAAAATAACGCGTTTAATATTCTCGGCGACGCACTTGGCTTCTCTTAGCGCCACCGCCGCCGTCATCGGCAGGGATTTTCCGGTGGCTTCGTCAATACAATAAGTGTTGTCTCCCGCCCCGAAAACATTTTCGTATGGCTCTATCAGGAGATTTTTATCCACTATCATACATGATGCTTTTTCAAGTTTTACTCCCAATAGCTCGTGTGAAAGGTCGCTCGCTTTTACGCCGGCAGTCCAGATAAGGACATTATACGGAATTTTTTCGCCGCTGCCAAGAATAACTTCTCCCGTGGCTACGTCCTTAATCGGGCTTTGGAACTTGAATTTAACTCCTAAATTCTCAAGTCTCCTAGCCGCTCTTTTAGAAATCCACTGACTCGCTCCTCCCAAAAGTTTATCGGCGGCTTCTACGATAATACATTCAAAGCTCAGGTCCGGCCTCCCATGTATTGCTTCCAATTTTTTAAAATAGCCCATCATCTCTCCGGCAAGCTCGCAACCGGTAAAGCCCCCTCCACCGATGATTATTTTTACTTGTTTGTTTTTCGGAGTATTTGCAAATGCTTCGTCAACCGCGTTTCTTATTTCGAGAGCGTCAAAAAAGTTTTTAAGCGGCAGCCCGCGCTCTATCAAACCCTTATTTCCAAAATAATTCGTTTCGCTTCCGGCAGAGAGCACAAGAATGTCATAAGGGTGTTTCCCTTCTTTTTCTAAAATGACCTCGTGCGCTTTAAAATCAACATTCAATACCTTATCTTCAAGTATCGTTACATTCAGCTCATCTGAAAAAATATCCTCCAGCGGATAGATAGCCGAAGATTTCAAATCAAAAAAATCCAAAGGCAAAGGTCCTTGGGCAAAAGCTTCCGGTAAATGTGCGGTAGCTACTTCGTAAAGATGCGGATTGTAAGTATGGAAGCGGCTCTTATCTATCAAAGTTATGTGGATATTTCTCTGCGCACCTTCCTGCCAACCCGCCAAAATCTTGGCAATCCTCGCTCCCCCGAACCCTCCCCCGACAATAACGATTTCCTGAATCATGCGGATATTATAACATAGCGAATGCCTTTGTCTTAAGCTAAAGACATCAAGCGCATGGCAAATGGAGAAAAATAAGCGAGAAGCTGGTCTTTATTAAGTTCGAATTTTTTTTGATTTAAATCTTCAATAATTGTCTTTAGAATCTCAAGCTCACCAGTTCTGCCTTTCATTTCCGGGAATTCTTCAACTTTCATAATAATATTTTTTGCGCGAATAATCGAATTTCTCATTTTTTCAAAATCTCCTTTTTCATATTCCAAAAGAGCGCGGGCTACCTCGCTGCCTAAATTTGCCATATAAAATAATGGTGTGCGAGCTGTATTCATGATAAGTATTTTAATATTATGGTTTTCATTTTATCACGCAAAGAGACATCCTGCACTTCCATTTTCCTGTTGCCTTGTCCGGGGCGAATGTTTATAAGCGAAACATACTCAATCCGCTCATCTCCAGTTTTATCAAAATACCAATTAAAACCCCAAACATTTTGCTGTTTTGAGCCGTTCTCAATAAGAATAATATTCGCATCCATATGGAATTCTCCGCCCATGGCAATAATTTCGCGTTCAATATCCACAACGCCCTTGACCATCTCGCCGTAAAAATCTTTGGCGATTTCACGAAGTTCTGATTCCGTTATTTTTTTGTCTATTATTTTTATGTCCATAGTATATCAATGTTTCTCCAACCCCCTCCGACAATAACGATTTCCTGAATCATAGGGATATTATAACATAAAAAATTTACTGGAGTGTCTTTGCGACTTCACTCGAACCTACTTGATGCGGAATTCTTGAAATCCACTGGCCTCCGCGCCACCGCAAAGCGGTGGCTACGCCGAAAAGGGCTGGCGGAGGCTTTAGAACAATTTAACAGAGGAAAGTATGGCGTTCAAAATCTTGACTTGATTTTGATAATCGAGGAACTTTGGATTTTTCCTTACCATTTCAACGCCAGAAACATAATCTGGTTGCAATGATAATCCGCCTATATCACTTGTGTCAATTGTTGGTCTGTAAACGATCTGAATATACTTATCACTTTGTGGATATCGCAAAAAATAAAATATTTCGCGACGACTCTTATCTCGTTGTACTTTTTCGTAAGAAATTAAGCCAATGGTTACGTTTTCTACATACGCTCCCCCAAAAGATTTTGCTGTAACCGAGTTTGGATGAAAAAGTAAACTAAAATTTGAGTATCGTGTTAATGCTTTGGAAGTTTTACCGCCAGAGTTATACTCTGGATAAAACTCATATCTAAAATTATATACAAAGGCATCTCCCGGGGAATCACCAAGTGGATTTTGTTCCGCGGTGAAATCAGGAGGGTACTTAAATTCTACTCCCGTTTTTTCGTCTCGATATATTTTCCAACTTGAAGTATCAACCGCCACCGTCTCACTTTTAGATGGCGCACCTACTGTTTTTGTTTTTTCATCCGCAACACAGTACAGATAAGGATCGGCGCAGTTAACCCCATAAATTTCTCCAGTCAGTGGACTGTATGGTCCGCCTTCTGCAAAGCCATGTAGATTTTTTGTGAGCTGTAAGGTAAGCGAAAGAAGATAGTGTTGCGAATCAGAGGAAAGCGTATATTTCATTTTTACAAAAAACTTATCTTGATTAGCTATATTTCCGAGAACGACTAGACCACTATTAGATATCTCAATGCTTCCGTCCTTATTTACTATACCAGAAAGTGTGCTTGGATATTTTTTGTGGACATCATAGTAACTTTTCATCCCAAGGACGACTTGCTGAAGATTGCTTAATTCATACACATCTTTTGCTTTTGCAAAAGCTTCTTCTTGTGATAATTGACGGCTATCGCTTTGTGGTAAGGTTGTGGATGATTTATTCTTTGTTACAAAATAATATCCTCCCGCCGCGAGAACTATAACAACTAAAACAGCAACAACGATATTTATAAAGCCGTTTTTATTCATGCAGTTACTATAGCATAAACTATAACCTTATGCCAGCCTCCGTCTGAACGCCGAAACAAAATTTTCTTCTTCCTTATTTGAATTTTTTGGGGGCGCTCTTGGGTCTTCTGTATCTTTTTCTACAAAACTGGAGCCGCCTCCCAGATTCGAACTGGGGACCTTCTCTTTACAAAAGAGTTGCTCTGCCAACTGAGCTAAGGCGGCAATGGCTATTTATATTATATCAGAATGTCCGTTCCCGCCGTTGTCGTTTTTTTCTTTTATTCCACGAACGAGATGCGTAGCTTTTAAAAGGCGGTTTTCCATGCGCATGAACCAAATACGGAGATTGTGCAAGAATTTTTCAAGAAAAATGAACGAGCGTTCGCGTAAATGCGCGTGCCACAAATTTGCTGTTTCTTTTTGCAAAATTTCTATGAATTGAGAAAAGTTTGAGGCATAAAAAAGTTCACGATTCCGCCGCGCTATGATAAGCATGCCGATAGACGAGAGTAAAAATAAAATCGCATAAAAAAGCATATTTTAAAGTTCGTACCTTACAAAACGCACGACCTCTATTTTTTCTCCAAATTTGCCTATGGCGCGCTTAACTAATTCTTCGATTGTAATTGCCGGGTCTTTGACGAAATATTGTGATAAAAGTGATGTGTCGCGAAAATGGGCTTCCAGCTTGCCTGTTACGATTTTTGCCGTCATCTCAGGAGTTTTCCCAAGGTTGCCGGCTTCGGTCATAAAAAGCCTTTTGGCCTCTTCTTTTGCCTCTTCAGGTATCGATTCTTGACTAACATATCCGGGACTCATCGCCGCGATGTGAAGCGCGATATCGTGCGCCAAAACATGGAATTCTTCATTTCTTGAAACGAAATCTGTCTCGCTTCTTATTTCGAGCATTACCCCGACGCGCCTATTTCCGTGTATGTAAGTTTCGATTATTCCTGCGCCTGTCGTGCGCTCGGACTTTTTTGCGGCCAAGGCTTCCGATGATTTTTTAAGCAGAGCCATGGCCTTATCCGCGTCCCCGTTCGTTTCATCAAGAACTTTTTTACAAAGCATCATTGATACTCCCGTAAGCTGACGCAGTCTTTTAACTTGATCGCTTGAAACTGGCATAAGTTTTTTTATTTATTGAGTTGGTACAGCCGGCTTAACCTCCTTGGTACCTGCTTCGTAAGCTGAAGCTAAGCGGTCAAGTATCAAAGATATTGACGATGTAGAATTGTCATTTGCGGGAACGGGATAAGAGATGCCTCTGGGGTCGCAATCCGTATTTAAAAGCGCGACAACGGGAATTTTTTTTCTCCGGGATTCTGAAAAAGCCGTATTTTCTTCCTTTGGGTCTATGATGACAACTGCTTCCGGCAAGAATTTTAAATTTTTAATACCTCCCAGCATCCGCTGGAGTTTCCTCATCTCCACCATTTTAAGAAGCTTCTCTTTTTTTACATATTTATCAAACCCGCCGGTCTCTTTTTCACGCTCAAGTTCGGCCCAATAAGCAAGGCGCGTCTCGATTATCTTGAAGTTCGTAAGAGTGCCTCCCAACCAACGCTCATTTACATATGGCGCCCCAAGTTTTTTGGCTGTTGCCTCTATGGCGGGCGCGGCGGCCGGTTTGGTCCCCACCCAAAGAACTATTTTTTTATTAACTCCTAATTCATGTAAATAATTTTCTGCGGATTTTAATTTTTCGACAGTACGCTCAAGGTCAAAAATCTCGACATTATTGCGGTTGCCAAAAATATATTCTTTCATTTTGGGATGCCTCGTCGATTTTCCATATCCCAAATGCGCGCCGACCGAAAAAAGCGCTTCAACCTCCACGCTCGCCACCTGCCCGTCCGGCACGCGGACCTGTCGGCCTATTTCTTCAGTTACGCTTTGCATATGGTTAAGAGTATAGCAAAAGACCCGGGGTTTGCAAGTCCCACAAATGTCTGCTAGAATAGCCTCTATGAAACAAGACATTCACCCGAAATACTATGCGACAAAAGTAGAATGCGCTTGCGGCGCGGTTTTTGAGGTTGGCGCGACGAAAGAAAAAATGTCCGTGGAAATATGCTCAAATTGCCACCCCTTTTACACAGGCAAAGAAAAATTGATCGATGCGGCAGGCAGAGTTGAGAAATTCCGCGCTAGGATGGCTAAGAGTCACCCCAAAAAGACCGTTGCTTTAAAGAGGCCCGCCAAAAGCGGGAAAAAATAGTTTATGGACGCCCAACTCCAAAAAAAACTTGAGGAAGCCCTCAAGGAGTATGATTCTATGGAAATGAATGTGGCTGAAAGCTTCAAATGGCCCCGCGACAAGGCAATTAGATTTGGCGAGCTCTCAAAAGTAAAAGCTCTAGGCGATGAATACCAAACCGCGACTGAAGCCAGGAAAAAAGATATTGAGGCAAAATTAAGCAGCATGTTCGGCGTGGGAGGCTCAGCGGAAAAAAATAAAGTTATCATCGAAATTCGCGCCGGTGCAGGTGGGGACGAAGCAGCGCTTTTTGCAGCTGACCTTTTAAGAATGTACCAAAACTTTGCCCAGAAGCGTGGCTGGGAATTTTTCTTAATTGATGAATCCAAAAATGACCTCGGCGGATACAAAGAAATAGCCGTTGAGCTTCACGGTAAAAATATTTATAATCTTTTAAAATTTGAATCAGGCGTGCATCGTATACAACGGGTGCCGTCAACCGAGAAGTCGGGGCGCATACACACTTCAACTGCATCTGTTGCCGTTCTCCCGGTCGCCGAAGAGAAAGAACTTGAGATTAAGGAATCTGATATTGAAGTAAGCTTTTCGCGGGCAGGAGGTCCGGGAGGGCAGAATGTAAATAAAGTTGAGACCGCCGTCAGAATCTTGCATAAACCATCCGGCATTGTGATATCTTCGAGGGCAGAGCGCTCGCAATTAAAAAACCGCGAGAGCGCGATGCAGGTACTTCGCGCCAGACTTTTGGACGATAAGTTAAGAAAAGAAGAAGAGGCTACGCGCAAAGACAGAAAAGAACAGATAGGCACGGCCGACAGAAGCGAAAAAATTCGCACCTACAACTATTTACAGGACCGCATTACTGACCACCGCATCAACAAATCCTGGCACAACATCAAAGAAATCCTAAACGGCAACCTCGACGATGTCATTGACGAGTTTGTTAAATCCTGATAATTCTTAAGTTTTTTTTATTTATCTCTGCGCGAGGCTTTGGAGAAGGGTTATTTGGTCCTGGTATTTTTTGGCGATAGCCATTACATCGTCGCCGTAGAAACGATAAGCAGTTTTTTGCCAATTGGAACCGGCAAAAAATTTCATAGCGGCGGTCCACTCGGCATTATAAGTCTGAGAACTGGCTCCGAGATCAGTGAGATATAAGGCCGCCGCCGCAAAACCATCTTTTGCGTTCCATGGATTCGGAGGATTAGAGCCGGTTGCTTTAGCCACGCGAGACTCAATCCCAACCCAAGTGGAAGGGATAAATTGCGCGGGGCCCATTGCTCCGCCATAGCCACCGGCTTGTGAACAGGAAACCGGCATTTGCATAGGATCAAGCCCAAGGGCTGACGTAATTCTTAAATACGGATCAACATCGCGTGTCGGTTTCATCAAAGCCTTAAAAAAAGTGCCGGTATTTTTTCCTTTACCATCACCTTTGTTAGGATTGTTTGTCAAAAGACATTGGCCGATGTTTGCTCCAAGATTTGTCTCTTGTGTAATAATGCCTAAAAGAAACGCCGGGCGGATGCCCGTAGCACGCTCCGCAAGATTTGCGTATTCAATAGCTTTTTCAAAAGATATTGAGGGCGAACCGGTAAGCAAAAATAACTGACTGCGGATATTTGCTGCAGTTTTTTGCTTGTCTTTTAATATTTTTTGATATTCTGATTCCTTACCTTTTGTATCTGTAAGAAGCTTGCTCTTTTCTTTTTCATTCGCCTGCGCTCTTTTTTGCTCAAGTTCCTGTAAAGTTTTTAATTTTGTTTCTTCATTTTTTTGTTCCTGCAAATCTTCTTTGGCTTTTTGCTCGCGATCACGCAAATCATTGAATTTAGCGAATGTATTTTGTAATGACTCCTGAATATTTTGCAACGATTCCAATTCGCCGAAAAATTGCGATAAATCCTGATATGCCAACGCAAGTTCTACAGCAGAAAACCCGTCGGATTCATGAATTTTTCTCAAAAATTGGGCAAGCGAAGCCCTGGCACTCTCCATGTCCGTGTTCAGCACAACAATATTTTTAGATTTATCTTCAATGCCTCCGAGTAATTTATTTATGCTTAAAGTCCGCGCCTTTATCGCGAGCTTCGCTTTTGCAATCTGGGCGTTTAAAATATCTATGTCGCGTTTGAATGAATTGCCTTCCTTTTGTTTTTCTAAAATTAAACTTTGAAAACCGGCTATTTGGTCCTCATACACTTTTAATTCCGCTTCCAATTTAGCTTTTTGGGCCGCCACAACCGCCGGATCAAGCTCAGCAAATACATGAGCGCTATATAAACCCAAAAAAACCGAAACCAATACCAGCCCGAAAACTAATTTAGACATTTTCCCCATGTAAATTTTTAGATTTAAGAACTATTTTTTTGCCTGCCCTGCCGGCGGACGGGCCGGTTTCGACGGAGCGGCTTCAGATTTCTCTTCGCCCTCTTCGGCTTCACCTTCTGCTTTGGCCTTCTTTTCTACCCGTTCTATATTGGCAAGGTCCGGAGCAGCCTCTGCGGCAACAACTTCTTCCGCGGCTCTCGGAGGCTCAACCAATACGACGGTTTCTTCCAAACCTTTTATTACTTTAACTCCCGAAGGGATTTTAAGGTCGCCTACGGTAATTTTATCTTCAAAGGTCTTGAGCACTGAAATATCAACGATTATTGAGCGAGGCAGGTCTTTGGGCAACGCTTCAATTTCCAACGCATGATGCACTTTGACTAAAATGCCTCCGGCCTTAACCGCTTCCGATTCCCCAACAAATTCCAATGGCACATCTACTTTCAGCATTTTTAACATGTCTACAATATAGAAGTCGACATGAATAGGCACATCTTTCAAAGGATCTATCGCCACATCATGTATCAATACATTTTTTTTCTCTTTTCCGACCTCCAGGCTTACAATCGTCGCCTCTCCAGCTGAACGCCATAATTTCAAAAATTCGCCCTCCTTTACAGTAATATTTTCTGATGCGGAGCCCTTTCCATACACAACCCCAGGCAAAAAACCCTTCTTGCGGAGGGTTGCAGTTTTCTTACCCAATATATCGCGCCTTTCAGCTACAATTGATTGCATTAAATAAGC
>JAUSHV010000032.1 GCA_030648495.1 bacterium | reverse complement strand
GGCTAAAAAGCTTTATGTAGGAAGTCTTTCCTATAGCACGACCGACTCCAGCCTCAAGGATTTCTTTTCCCAGGCCGGCGCGGTTGAATCTGCCAGTGTTGTTATGGACAAAATGACGGGCCGCTCGAGAGGGTTTGGCTTCGTGGAAATGTCCGATGATGACGCCGGAAAAGCCGTCGAGACGTTGAATGGCAAGGATCTCGATGGACGCAAAATCATAGTCAATGAGGCCCGCCCGATGGGCGACCGACCTCCTCGTCGCGATAGCGGCGGCTATGGTGGAGGTGGCGGAGGTTATGGTGGCGGACGCAGATTCTAACTAATAGACTTCTGTTTAAACAGCCTCCCCTGCAATTGCGGGGGAGGTTTGTTTTTGTATTGTTCTTCGCTTGTGCGAAGTGATTTTATTTAGTAAAATAAAATCATATGTTTAAACATCGGGTTAATGCGATTTTGGGGTTTTTTATCATTTTAATGCCGTACCTGGCATTTCCGCTTTTGTGGAACAATCTTTTTTATGTTGTAAGCGGCGTTGTTATTGTTGTTTTTTCTTTTTGGTCATTGTCCGAAGCAAAGCATAAGGACGCTGAGAAATAATTTTTATGACCGGCGAATTCGATTATCTGGTAATAGGCGGTGGCATCGCCGGGACAACTGCCGCTGAAATTATCAGGGAAAAAGACCAGCTTGCCCGTATCGCCATTTTGAACGAAGAATCCCACCCTTTATATTCCAAAGTATTAATACCTTCTTATTTGAAGGGACGGATTGACCGTGAAAAGCTTTTTTTGAGAAAAATATCGCATTATAACGCTTTGCGCATAGATTTTTTTCCGAATATGCAGGTTGCCTCCGTTGACTCGACGCGGCACGAAGTTACAACGGACGACAAAAAAACTTTTTCGTATAAAAAACTGCTTATTGCTTCCGGTGGACGCCCGCTGGAAATTAAGGAAGCTTTTTCTTCCACGACGCCAATTGAGCCTTTGCGCATGCATACTATTGAAGACGCGGACAAGATAAAGAATATAATTGATACTGCGCAAGAAAAAAAAGTCTTGGTGGTAGGGGAGGGCTTCATTGCTCTCGAATTTTTGGAAATATTCACTCTTGCAGGTTTCGAAGTGCACGCATCAGCCCGGACAAATGAATGGGGCGTAGAGAAATTCGGCATGGAAGGTGCAAAAATAATGGAAGAAAATTTTATAAGACGCAAGATTATTATACACCGCAATGCAGCCGTCTCTTTGATCAGGAACGACGAATTTTATCTGGCGAACGGCGACCATTTTAAATGCCCTTATTTGGCTATGGGTATCGGACTAAAAAGAAACTTGTCGTTTCTTTCGGAGCTATCCGCAAATAAAGGCGTTATTACCGATGAATATTTAAGAACTTCAAATCCTGATATTTATGCGGCAGGCGATATTGCCGAATATTACGATGTGAGAAGCAATGAGCGGCGCGTGGCAGGCAACTGGACCAGCGCTTTTTTACAGGGGCGCACCGCGGCGATGAATATGCTGGGCGGAAACACAATATTCAATGCGATACAAAGTTATAATTTAGTCAATATGGGCCTCAATATATCTTTCGTCGGCAACTCACATGACGAAGCAGACCGGGTATTTGAGTTTCCACGCTCGGACAGCCTTGTTCGAATACTGGTAAAGGGCGGGAAAATCATCGGAGGCGTGCTTATAAACAGGTTTAATGATAAACTTAGACTGCAGAAACTTATTGAAGAAGATAAATTGCCAAATGATCTGGAAAAAATATTCAGTTAAACATATTGTGATAATCATTTCCGCGGTAACAGCGGTTACTTTGGGAACTGTATTTTTTCCCATTGTTAAAAAAAATGGCGTAAGTATTGCGGAGATAAAATCTACTGCAATTGAAAAGAAAGCGCCCGACAAGCTATTAGAACCTAAAATCACACACATCCGGACGCCAAAAGCCGTAAAGGCAATTTATATGACCGGTTGGGTGGCAGGGACAAAAACGTGGCGCGAACAATTGGTAGGTTTTATTAAAAAGACAGAAATAAATTCTTTAGTGATAGATGTAAAAGATTATACAGGCATGGTGTCGTTTGATACCGGAAGCGCGAAGATTAAAGAAGCGGGAAGCGAAGAAGTGCGGGTAAAAGATATGCGTGAATTTTTGGCGGAACTTCACGGCGCCGGGATATATGCTATCGCGCGCATTACGGTTTTTCAGGATCCGTATTATGCCAAAAAGCATTTGAGTATCGCGGTCCAGACAAAAAAAGGCGCTCTATGGAAAGATAGAAAAGGCATTTCATATATAGACCCGGGCGCGAAAGAATATTGGGATTATATAGTTGAAATCGCTAGAGCTTCGGAGAAAGCCGGTTTTGACGAGCTAAATTTTGACTATATCCGTTTTCCTTCGGACGGCAACATGTCAGACATAGTTTTTCCCGTATCGGGAGCGCTTGCCAAGGACAAGCCTGCCGCACTTGATAAGTTTTTTTCATACCTTCACAAAGAGCTAAGAGAGGGGCCAAACGCGCTTTCTACACCTATCTCGGCGGACGTTTTCGGCATGGTGACTTCCAATACTGATGATCTCAATATCGGTCAGCTTTTGGAGCCTATCGCGTCGCATTTTGATTTTGTGGCGCCGATGGTTTATCCGTCGCATTATCCGGCGACTTTTCTGGGCTATAAAAATCCGTCGGCGCATCCTTATGAAGTCGTGCGCTTTGCAATGGAAAAAGGGGTCGGACGCCTTCAGGCACCAACCTCAACACCAACAAAACTTCGTCCATGGCTCCAAGATTTTGACTTGGGAGCCGACTACGGTGCAGCTGAAGTCAGAGCTCAAATGAAAGCCGTTTATGATGCTGGGCTCACAAGCTGGATGATTTGGGATGCCTCCAATAAATATACTCAAAGCGCGTTTGGGGCAGAATAGGTTTTGGCTTATAATAAACATATGCGTCCATTTTCAAAAGAGACATTCATGAACATAAAAAGAAAGTTGAAAAAAGAAAATGCTCCAGAATGGAAAAATTATGCGCCCATCGTTCTTGGCATTGTTTTGGCGGTTATAAGTATTGTCTGGATGATTGCGCAAAACAATATACCAACTTCAAAATATGTTCAGCCAAAAATAACATTTTCCGCAGAGGGAGAGGCGGTAAAATTTCCTGAAGACATACCTTTAAACTCTAAAACCAAAGTTGTCCAATCTTACAGTGCTACCTATCCCGGGTTTTCCGCTCTGCAGGTAACCACCGTATTTGCCTCGTCCGTAAGCGTGCAAGAGAGCTACGATTTTTATAAAAATTGGGCTCTAGCAAACGGCTGGCAAGTCATAAATTCTTATGCCGGCGGGTCCATATTCAGTTTATATTTGAGAAAAGGAACGGAAGATATAAATATTACCATCAATAAAGACAGCGAAACATCAGTAAGCATTAGTTATGTAAATAAAAGCAAATGAAATATTATTTAAAATTTATAATTATTTCGTTATTTCTGCTAAGCGGATTTGCACATCCTGCGGAGGCGGACATAACCACCGGCCTAGTCGGCTGGTGGAAATTTGACGAAACTTCCGGAACTTCCGCGGCAGATTCCGCAGGCACAAATACCGGCACGCTTGTTGGCGGGCCGGTCTGGTCTGCCGGCAAAATATCCAACGCACTGAATTTTGACGGGGTGAATGATTATGTAGACATAACTAACTATGTGCCCGGATTAAGCAGCTTTACAATGAGTGCTTGGTTTCAGTTAACTAATGGCGCATATGATATTCATCCGATTTTTGGAAATAACCAAAACACTCCAATGCTTGGTTTCGAGACATTCTCAAATAAATGGTATCAGCTAAGACAATTTTCTACTGGGTCTGAAACTATCTTTTGGACTAATGGCACAAATTATTCTGATAGCCAATGGCACCAGGCTACATTGGCAGTTGACCAGAGCGCATTTACTGCCACTCTATACATAGACAGCGTTTCTCTAGGAGCCAAGGTCATAGGTATTGAGGGATATACGGCTTCAAACGGCACTTTTCTCTGGCTAGGACGCGACTACGCAACATTTTGGAAAGGGAAGATAGATGAGGCACGGTTATACAGTCGCGCGCTTTCTGCAGCGGATGTTTTACAATTGTATAATGTAGGCACTGATACTGCCGCTCCTTCCGCCCCAACAGGTCTCACGGCACCAGTAATCTCTTCAACACAAATCAACCTTTCTTGGACCGCTTCAACCGACGATGTGGGAGTAACCGGATATAAAGTTGAACGATGCACAGGCTCCGGCTGTTCATCATTCGCCCAAATTTACACTCCGGCAGGAATCACTCAAAATGACACAGGTTTGATCGCGTCAACCATTTATGGATACCGGGTGCGAGCAACCGACGCCGCCGGAAATCTTTCGGGCTACACAAGCCCCACAGTCTACGCGACTACGCAAGATCCATCACATGGAAATATTACCGTTGAAGCTACGCTGGATGGACAGCCGTGGACAGGCACGATGCATTACGCGCTTACCGGTCCGGAGAATTTAAACGGTACATCGGTACCGTCCACTTTTTCCGACGCGACCGCGGATGCGGTCTACGCTTTGACATATCAAAGTGGCGGACCTGATGCTTTTTTTAATTCTATAACTCCCGCATCATCGCAATTTTTACCGGGCAGCAACAATATTTTATTTACAATAAATTTTATAACTCCGGCCGTAAATGCCAAAACGGTCAGCGCTTGCGTTATTTTAGTTGATTTGAACGGCACGGTTGTTGACGGCGCGACAGAAACCGGAACGCAATTTACTATTCCGGGAAGGCTTCCGAATGGCGGTACCGTAACATTAACGCTATCCGACAGTCTTTTTAATCTGCCGATAGATTTTAACAGGGATATTTTTGGCGCGGACGGCATTGAAGACGCCCAATGTAGAAGATATGTCGCACAAAACGGTTATTATGGTTATTACCAAGAAATAATTTCGCCATCAGCCAATTGGAATACGTCTTTGTACAATGATCAATATACGCTTACAGTAACTTCTCCTTCGGATTTCTTTGTTTATGCAATGGACGGCGCAGAAAAAAATTCTGATGGGGGAATGTGGGTTGATGATGGCGCGTATAATCAAAGAACACTGGTTGTACTAAGCCGCTTAAATTATTCTGTAGGGATTGTAAATGCGATAGTTAAAAGAGTTGGGGTTGATGAAAATATTTCTTCCGCTCCGCCGGATACAATCGCAAGAATTGATGACGCGGCTAATGTTGATAACCCGTCTAATTTCGGAGGCATTTCTCTCGGTTCGCATATGGCTTATGCCAGCGATGTGGCAGGAAAAAATGTTGTTGCGGGCACCTGCACCTACTCTCTTGGAGGCTCGGAATGCTCGGTTAATAATTTTAATACTGCCTGCCCCGGGCCGCAGTGCGCTCTCTCCAACGGGTTTTGGGGAATGGACATTAAAGTTAAAGTTGCAAAAGTGACCAAAGTCGTATTTAAATATGTCGACTCCGCATTTTGCGGCAACGGTGTGATTGACCAGGGAGAAAATTGCGACGGTTCTAATCTTGGCGGGTCAAGTTGTGTTTTGCTCGGCTTTACCGGCGGGACTTTGGGATGCACTGCGGGTTGTTTTTACGATGTCTCGCAATGCACTTCGCCTCCTTCTTCGCAATGTTCCGACGGAATAGATAATGACGGCGACGGAAAAGTTGATGATATCTCAATCAATCCTGACCCTGCTCAGGCTGACCCAGGTTGTAGCTCCGCCGCCGACGACGATGAGCAGAATCGATGCGGGGATACTATAGACAACGACGCTGACGGGCTTATAGACTCTGCCGACCCCGGTTGCCACACGGACGGCAACCCCTCAAACTCCGCATCGTACAACCCAAATGGCACATACGAAAGCAATAAGATATTTCAAGAATTTTAGCCAAAAAGACTTATTAACTAAGGGTTTTTAACTTAGTTTGCAAATTGAAATTATTCTACCGTTGTTTTTGATTACAAATTTATCAGATATGCTGCCGATTTTTTTTAATTTTATAGATATTTTTTCAACAGTATTTATATTTTTTGGGCCGTTTAGTTTCGAGATTGAATAGCTCCCATGTCTAGATTCAAGCATTAATTTTTTTTTAGGCCTTTCTATGAATAGACAGGCCGCCGTAATATTTTTTGCTTTCTTGGCAAGGAGGATTTTATTTTTTGCCCAATCGCTGATTTTAAATTTGTTTTCAATGGTTTTTTGAAGAGTCGGGCCGCGAAACCATTTTAATTTAGCAGATTTTTTTATGAGATTTGTTCCGTCTTTTGCAACAACGGGTACGGCATCCATTTTTAAATCTTTTTTTATTTTTTCGAATGTTGTTTGTGAATATCCAACCATATCCATTTTGTTTATGATAGCAATTATTTTTTTGATACCTAAAAACTCGGCAATTTCTATATGTTTTAAGGTTTGGTTTTTGATGCCTTCTTTTGCGTCTACAATTAATATTGCAAATTTAGCGTCAGAGGCACCGGTCAGCATGTTTTGGATGAGTTCTTTGTGCCCGGGCACGTCGATGAATTCATAGAACCGTGTTCCAAATTTTACCATTGCCCTTGTAGTATCTAGCGTCATTTTGTGCTCGCGCTCATAAACGAAGCTATCGAGCAGATGTGCCCATTCAAAGCGCTTCCCAGATGCTTTTATTGTTTGCTTAACGTCGTTTAAACGATCTATTGGAATAGACCTCGTTTCGTAGAGTAGCCGGCCTATTAAGGTCGATTTTCCGTGATTTTTCTCTCCCAGAACGACTATAGAAGTTATCCGGTTCATATCACATGTATCCAAGGGCTCTTAAGCGCTCCATTACCGCTTGCGCTTCTTTATCTTGGGCTCTGCCCATTCTTTCGGAAAGCCTTGTTTCGCCGAGCTCCTTTACAATTTGAGGAATAGTTTTTGCTTCCGATTTTATTGCGACAGTGCAGCGGGTGCAACCTAGAGATCGAAAACGTTCGCCATTTTTAGAAAAATAAAGCGGGCTTATTGGAATATCATTTTCATAAATATATTGCCATACATCGATTTCGCGCCAGTGGAGTATGGGATGTATACGATGATGATCTGCATCCGGATTTATCGAAGAGTAGTCCCAGATTTCCATAGGCTGATTTTTATAATCCCATTCCCATTTTTTGTCTCTTGGAGAAAATACGCGCTCTTTGGCGCGGATGCCGTGTTCGTCGCGCCTTATTCCAATAATCAGGCCGTCAAATTTCTCTTTTTTTACGAGATTTCGCAGCGCATCTGTTTTATTTGCTCCGCAACAGGAAATACCGGAAATTTTGTCATTTTTAATAATGCTTTGCGCGACCAATATTTTTAAATCCCATATTTTGGCCAATTTATCCCTCATCGCATATGTTTCGGGAAAATCAATACCATTATCAATATGTATGACCGAAAAGGGAACACGATTAAAAAACGCTTCTCGGCAAAGCGCAAGCATCGCTGTTGAGTCTTTCCCACCGGACCAAAGAATTGCCAAATTTTTAAATTTAGCTCTCGCTTCACGGAGGATATTTATGCTTTTATATTCTAGATTCATATTTGGTTGTTTGACATTGTTTAGGCGTAATTTAAAATAATTCGCGCTTCAAGCGCTTAACTTCCGCGCTCAGTGCTTTAATTTTCTCGTTTTTTTTCTTAACTTCTATTTTTACTCTCTGGTTAGTGGCCAAAAGATGGCTACGGATTGCTGCTCCAATTATCGGCGGTTTTGGCTTGTTATTGCCGCCTTTCAAAAATGATATTATAGTTTCTGCCGCTCTCGCCCCGCATTTGCCGTCATTATATGAAAACAGCCGTTCTCGGAGTGAATTTCTATTTGCTGTATGTTTAAATTTTAACTGAAGCGCTTTTTCTATAGCATCGGATAAGTTTCCGCCCGGATCAACAACCTCGCATACCGAGTGCTCATTTTTTTTAATTTGCTGTTCAATGCTTTCTGAATAATATTGTGAAGCAGAAATCCAGTATCCGTCATGGCCGGTAACTTGGAAATTTTCCGCATTTTTTACCGAGTCAAGAATAACCAGAGGCTTATCAATCAAAATAGCTTCTAAAGACGCGGAAGATGAGTCGCTGAGAATAACGTCAGCTAGCGAAAAAAGAGGCAATATATCGTCTGCAGGTCCGAATTTTATTATATCTCCGGATTTTCTGATTTTTTCGACCCATTTCGCTTCAGACACCAAATTGAGATGATGAAATTTTACTAATACATTGTATGTTTTGGCGAGATTGCTTATTTGTTCGGAAAAGCATCGCAACGAGGAAAATTCGCCGTGCGTCGGAAGGTAGAGTATATTTTTTTTACGCTTATCGAGAAGCGGCCTGATTTTAAGTATCTCGTTTTGATCGACATTGTTATTAAACCAGTCGTCAAATTTAGCCGCGCCTACGACATACGAAGTGCCGATCAAGCTATGAAGCTCATGTGTATGTTGACCCTCTGATAATATGATATCAAAGCGTGCGTTGAGCGGTTTCAAGGTCACAAGGTCTTTGCCCGCCCCATAACTTATCAGAACCGTCTTTTTTTTATAAAACCAATCATCACCATTAAATAGGGATGAAAGAGGCCAGCCCGGCCGCATGGCTGCAATCAATTGGTACTTTGAAAAAAAGGCTTCAATTTCGGGCTCGTCTCGTGTTTTTGTCGTAATTATTCTCCAATGCTGGCCATGTTTTTTTAGTAATGATATTGTTTCGCCGATATAATCCGGGTTATTTTTGACTTCGCGGTCCAGCCAGACATCAGATATCACAAATTCTGCGTTTGGAATATATTTAATTATATTTTTACATACATAAAAAAAGAAAGGCGTCGAGATTACGAATGCGATTTTTGCGTTCGGATTTGGGTTTTCTTCAAAGGTTTGCATGTTTATTTTAAAATGGAAATTAAGGTTTTTTTAAGAAATGCAATGTCATTTTCGGAAAAGGCGCCAAAAAAGCTTACCTGAAAGGTATTTTCGTCTTTCTCGCCGCCGTATAGCAGATAAATCCCGAGTTTCTGAAGTTCATGGGAAAACACGGAGTACTTTATTTTGGATGGCAGCTTAAAATTTGTGATTACATGGCCCAAGGTGGAGGCTACCCCGTCTATTTCGATACCATTGCTTACCGCCCAATTTCGGAAATCCGCCGTCCTTTGGCTGATTGATTCGCGGCGTTGCTGTAATCCTTCCTCCAACAATTCCGAGAGTGATTCGTTTAGCGCTGCAAAAATTGGAGTTGGCTGAGCGAAACGCATTTTTTTATTCTTTACTTGGGATTCATATTCGGAAAATATGTCAAAATAATGCGATGTCGGAACGAAACGGGATAATTTTTCAAACTCCTCTTTTTTTCCGCAAATAATGCCGATCCCGGGAATGGAACGGAGTCCTTTTGTGGAGCCGCATGTGAAAAACGCAACACCAAGCTTTTGAAAATTCGTCTCTTCCGCGATAATGCTACTCATTGCGTCTACAAGTAAGGTTACTCCGTTTGCGGCGGCGGCGGAGGCTATTTTTTCTAAAGGATTGAGTATGCCCGTCCTTGTTTCCTGATGGACCAGGGCCAACGAATCTATTTGAGGATTTTGTTTCAAAAATTCGGCGACCTGCCCCGGTTCGACGGCTTCTTTTTCTGAGAATTTGAGCTCCATTACATTTTGACCGTGAAGACGCGCGATTTGGAGAAGGTCCGTGCCCCATGCGCCATTAGTGATTACTGCAAGTTTCCTGTTTTTTGCGAAAGGTGCGACCATCGCTTCGTTTATGCCTCTGCCCGTTGAAGTAAAAAGGCACGCCGCGTATTCTTCGTTGACCTCAAAAGCATTCAGCAATTTTGACTGAAGATTTGAGAAAAGTGCCGAAAAAGCTTCTTCGCGGTGCATTAAATTTCCGTTCCTCAACGCTTCTAAAACTCTCTCGGAAACCTGAAGCGGGCCCGGAGTGAATAATAATAAATTTTTCTTTTGCATAGTCTCCATTATAGAAGTTCCTGAGCAATTTTGGGAAGCACTTGCTCTGTGGCTATTTTTAGGTCCGAAGGGAAGTCGATTTCCATAGCAGGATAAGAAGTGATGTCCAGGCAGGCAAGTTTGCCTTTCCCGTCCGAAATTACCTTTTCGATTGCGACGGTCGCGTATGTTTTTTTTCCCGTGGAATTGATTGTTTTACGCATTGCGCAAACAAGATGTTTCAAGAAGGGCTTGCGAAAAAATGTGATACTAAGAAATTCTCCTGCAGTCTCCGATGGGACGAGCTCCTTGCTGAGCTTAGTGACCATTCCGTTTTTATCTACCGACGCTTTCATTTCTTCTTCTCCGCAAGGGACTTTTTTTATGGCTGTATAGCTTAAATATGGAGTAACCGTGAGAAGTTTGCCGATTATAGAATGATGAAAAAGTACGTCGGAATCCAGAAGCAAACAATCTTCGTCTAGATAGTTTTTTGCCAGATAAAGCGAATAGATGTCCTCGGTAGTCTCATATTTCGGATTACTCACAAAAATTGTTTTAAATTCAGGAAACTCTTTTTGAACGTATTCGCGTATAGCGTTTTCTTTATAACCGGCAATCACAACAATTTCAGCAACGCCGTATTTTCGGAGAGCGGAAAGTTGATAGTAGAGAATGGGCTTTCGACCAACGCGCACCAGGCACTTGGGAATATTCTTGGTAAGGGGCATGAGCCTTTTCCCGCGTCCTGCGGCAAGAATGAGTGCCCTTGGTGCGTTAGCGTGAAGCAAAGTCATGTTTCTTATAAAGGATAATAAGATATTTTGTTTGTTCTGACTAGCAGTTGACAAATAATATTATAAGTGCTACAATGGATAGTGTAAAGAGTTATTTGAAATATGAGTCAACTAACATAAAGGAGGGTTTGTCTATGAAAAGCGTTGCGATTACAGTGGGATTTATCCTTTCGGTTTTAGGAGTATTTCACGGATTCGCCGTTGGAAACGAGCAAGTAAGCCAGCCTGCCTTGCAGGAAGGCGACCGTTGGACGTTTAGAGCAACAAAAAAAGAGGGAATCACAAGCACGTCCGGCGCATTAGTCGGCGATTATGAGATTGTGTTTTCGGGTGGGCATCTTGAGGTTTTTGAAGTGGTTGGGGAGAAGAAGATGCCCGCAACTGCCGGCAACGCCGAACAATTGCGGAGATTAATTCCGTTGCATCAGGACGATCTACAGTTTTTAAATTTTCCTCTTACTGTCGGCAAAAAATGGCCTGTGACTTATCGCCACACGCCAGAAGGGGCCACAAAGTCTCAATTACGGTCCGCAGAATTTATGGTTGAGAATGCTGAACAGACGCAAACGGAGGCGGGCGAATTCCGGACTTTGAGAATCAAAGGAACCGGAAAAACCCATGGCGGCAGCTTAATGCGAGAATGGGATTATTTTTACAGCCCCGATAGCAAAAGCATAGTGAAGTTTCACTACGACAGCGGTGTTGGAACGCAAAGCGGCAAGACCGATATTGAGCTCGTATCATTTGGACAAGCGTTTCAGGATAAGAAAGTTGGTATGCAAAACCTGATGCGCGAGTCGCTTGCATGGCTTGCTGATAATACAGAATATCGCAACGCAAAAAAAGCTGAAATGCCCGGTGTGGAGTGGAGATCATTTGAAGAACTTTATCTGATCGGCTGGGGCGAGAAGGCCAAAACCAACATGGGGTTGGGAAGAATTTGGGCGGTTTATGATGACGAGAGGCGCGTTATCTTGCTTCATGACGGGTTTGATGTACGGAATTCAAACGACCGCGGTAGAATGGTTCATGAACTCGTACATCACATGCAGGTTATTGGCGAAAAAGCCGTGAGATGTCCAGGCGCAAGCGAGCCGGAAGCGTATAAATTAACCGAACAGTGGTTTGCGCAAAATGGCATAGCGCTCCCGGAAAATTGGCCTACCAAACTAGAGGTAGCGATGATGGCCATTTGTTCCACGAGTAAAGACGATTAATGCGCCAAAATGGCGATCAAATAAAAGGCGGGCAATAGCATTGCCCGCTTTTTCTATTTCAATTTTCTGGCTTCAAATTCAGAAAGAGGTATAAATAGACATGGTTTATTGCCGCGGCCGGGCAATATGGTGCTCGAATATTGAATTTCAATATTTATTTTTTCATTTCCAAATAAATTTGCAAAAGCTGAGCGTATGCCAATTTCTTCCGCGCCGGTGAATGGACGTTTCGGGACAATTAGTATGCGTAGATTGTCCGGGCGGTTTTGAATTATCTGTAATTGTTTAGACATGTTACCAAGCGCGGTGCCGGAGAATGTTTTATGCAAATGCATCATTCTTATTCGTTTGCCGCTTGGTAATATGACATCATACCCGCGCCGCCCATTAAATTCAAAAAGCGGGAGGGTTCTCCCACAGGGGCATGCTTCAGGGATGATAAGTCCGGAGTCATTATGGGCGTAGTGAATGATGGGATTGATAGTATACGAAAGAGAAGTGGCTACAAGTTCTCCTTCTTTTCCGTCAGGCATCAATTCGCCGCTGTCGCCTGCAATTTCCAATATTATATTTTCTGAATGCACGTGGAATTTGTTATCGTTTAGCGGACACTCGAAGCCAACTCCGCCGATTCCGTTGCCGCTTAGCATATTTATGACCGGCACGCCAAATGCCTGTTTGATGATGTTTCGATCAGGTATTGAAATGGGCTCACTACTTGTGCGTATAGCCAAAAGCGGAAGCTCGACGCGGTCTTCCAACGCGAACTCGGCGAGTTTCGCGATTAACGAGCCAAAGCCCACGAGTACTGCCGGCGCCGCTTCATGAATGCTTTTGTAGATTTCTTTTCGGATTTCGCGGTCAGCCAGATTTTCCGATTTAATTAAAGGAAAACTTTTATAAAAAAAATCTTTTTCGTAAACATACCTAAAGCCCGGCGTTCCTAAAACTACAAAAGGTTTTCTTGAAAATAGTTCGGCGAAGGAAATGTTTTCAAATACCGGGTGCCTAAAAGTAATCTGTAGTAGATGGCCTATGATCATCTCTTTTTCGCTGTAAACATGTTGAAATTTAATGCCTGTTGTTCCGCTACTGGAACGCCTGAATATAGGATGATCCTCCGGTTCAGGAGCCACGTGAATATCGGTGCCGAGCTCGAGCAAGGTTTGTCTGCGGAGAATTGGCAAACGGGAAATATCGGAAAGCGAAGCGGTGTATGGAGATACGCCGTTTTTTTTGAAATGATCGGCCCAAAATGGAGAGCGTTTTGTTATATTTTGGGCGAGCTTTTGGAAGCGCGCGACCTGGACTTTGTCCAGATATTCACGGGGCCAATATTGGGATTCGGAAAGTATCGCGAGATATTCTGATGTTGCCGCGATAAAAGAGCTGTTGGCCAGCAGAGAACCTCGCCGCAGATTAGCCGGGAAAAATTTTCCGGGGCTTATAAGAAATTCAATTTTTCTTTCATCAATCATTTTAGGTGAATGGATGTTCCAGATAAATAATTTTACGCCGAGGATGCGGAAGCGTGACGCGGCTGTATAATTCGTGTTCTCGGCGGCAAAGCATCTCCTCAACAATATCAAGATTTTGAAGCGCGATATTGTTGTTTTCCGAGGGATCTTTTTCAAGATCGTAAAGCTCGTCCTCACGCACTTTATAGCTTTTATAGGCCGGAAAAATATACTTATATTTTTTATATCGTATCGCATAGCCCAAGCCCTGGGCTTCGGCAAGGGTGATCGGTTCATTGTCTCGTGACCGCGGAGAAATGAGCGACATACCATGTATCGGTGCGATGTTACGGATATTTAACAGATCCAGCACGGTCGGCATGATATCTATACTCTGTATCTCGTCATTGATCTTAACAAATTCTTTAAATCCCGGAGCTTTTATGATTAGCGGGACATGAAGAAGTTCATTATAAAATTGTTTATGCCCCAGTATCCCATGCTCAAGAAACTCTTCTCCATGATCAGCAGTAAAAACAATGATGGTATTTTTGTCTATTTTTAACTTTTCTAAGAAAGCCAATAATTCGCCGACAAAATCGTCCACATACCTGACCGCGCTGTCGTAGATTGCCTTGAGATAGTCAATGTCTTTTTTGTCTTCTTTGTCCACTATCTCAAGAAACGGAACACGCGGAGATCTGCCCGGCCTCTTTAATTTATCCATCAGCAGTTGTGAGACAAGAAGTTTCCCATTATAATTATGATCGAAAATCTTAAGGTATTTGTTCGGTACCGCCCAGGGATTGTGTACAGCGAATGTATGGAAGAAAAGATAGAATTTTTTGGAGGAGTTGCTTTCGAGCCATTTGAATATTTCGTCTTTGGGTATAATCCCGGGCATTTGGAATTCATATTTTAAATTCATTGAATAGTATTCAAAGCCTCTATCGAAACCGAGTTTGCCGTATAAATTGCCTCCATCGGTAAACGCGCCTGTAACATATCCTTCCTTTTTTAATATTTCAGCCATAGTCGGAATATTTTGATCCAGGACGTACATCCTTCCGCCGCGCCCGGTTCCACCAATATTTGAAACGACGCCATGATACGTTGGGTAGCGCGAAGTCATTATGGACATGAAAGACGGAGCTGTAATCGGAGCCTGCGAGAAGCAATTTTCAAAAAGAACACTTTCTTTGGCTAGCGCGTCTATTGCCGGCGATGTTGGTCGATGATAGCCATAACAGCCAAGGTGGTCCGCCCTTAATGTATCAATCCCAATCAAAATTATGTTATGCTGATCCGTGGTTTTTTGCATAAATATATAAACTTATGTTTAAAGAATCCATAATATGCACGCAGTTCTTCGTCGAAATTTTTTGAAAAATCTTCAATTTCAACATTAAATCCCGCCTGCTCTATCCGTTCTTTAAAATCTCTTCCGTATTGTCGCAAATGATTATGTTGTCCAAACCATATTTCTCTTTCTTTTTTGGACATTTCGCCAGAGTCTTCCTGGGTGCGGTTTGTCTGGCGGTTTACCGGAGATTTTACTATCATCCAGCCTCCGGGTTTCAAAACTCTAAAAAGTTCTTTTAATGCCGCGCGATCATCTTTGACATGTTCAAGCACATGATAGCAGATGATTGCGTTAAAAGTATTATTTTCAAATTTGAGGTCCGTTACATCCATTTGAAGGTCAGTAATCCCAGTATGATCAATGTCTATTGTAATACGTTCCAGAGTCGGGTTTTCTTTGAAAGTTTTCATTTTCCAAAAACAGCGTTCAGGGGCGACATGGAGCATTTTCGCGTGGCTGACGAACAGTTTTGTTTTTAATTTAAGATATAAAAGAAGATGCCTGTGTCGCGGCAGAGAACCGCAATATGGGCATTGAATATTTAATCTGGGGCCAAAAAGATGGGTTTTCCATGCGCTAAACTTTTTTTTACACACCACACAATAAACTTCAGTATTATATTTCATTTTTGATATCTGATTTTATTGCTATTTTCTATAAATCGTTGATATTCCCAGCCGATGCTCTTATATATAAAATCAAAAAATGCGATGAAAAATAAATAAATTCCGGGCGCGGACATAGCCGAGATAATATTTCTACGAGCCTTGCGCCAAGAAGGCTTATAGGCGTGCAAAAGCTCTGGATTTTTTGCGGCAAGATGATAGTAACCTCGGCCGCGATTGAAAAATTTTCGGGCTATCTCGCTCATTGAAAGTGGCTTTGAATGCAATACCAAATACGGAATGTAAAGAAGCGGATGGTCCAAATCCATTATTCTCTTTTTCATCTCCCAGTCTATGAGCCCTACAAACTTAATAGTTTCATCAAATCCTCCGACTTCATCCAGTACGCTTTTTTTATAAGACATATTTGATGTATTGCCTGCAGGAGTTTTAAGGAATCTGTTTTCTATGAATTTTTTTTCAAAAATATTCGCGCCGTATCCTATCATAAAAAGATTGGTCATGTAGTCGATATATGCCTTAGATATGCGCGATGAATATTCATTTTTATCGTATTTATACCACCCGCCAACTCCGGCGATATCCGGATATTGTTGATATTCTTTTGATAAAGCCTCAATCCAGTCTCCTGGTACCGAACAATCATCATCCGTAAAAAATACTATTTCGCCGCGAGCTTTTTGGATGCCGGCATTGCGTGCTTTTGCCGGGCCGGAATTGAGCTGTTTTAGATGAAGAAAATTTAAGTCTTTATTTTTTGCGGCAAACTCAATTATTATTTTTTCAGTATTATCTTCCGAGCCGTCATTTACAATAATAACTTCGTAAGCAGTTTTATCGATAGTTTGCGCCGCCAAAGATTCCAGGCATTTTTCAAGAAGTACGGCCCGATTATACGTTGCTAATACAACGCTATATTTGATTTTATTCAAAACAGTTATTTCGCCAGACATAAAATTTATGTGCTTCTATGCTAGCATGATATTAAATATAAACTCTAATGCCAAAAATCAATGAAGTTACATTAAAGCCGGTGTTGTTGTTTAGGGCGTGGCTCCTTAAGTCGTTGGTTGAAACTATTGAAGACATAATTGGCGCGCCGTATTCAAAATTTTCCTCGGCTACATCGCGGCTCACCGAGGCATTAAAAGCAGATGGTTTTATAAAATCTTGGTATACGGCTGATTTTTTGCCCGATGAGCCACGATTTATGATGATGGGAGCGCGCTATGGAGATTTAGTAAATAATTCTGACGCCGGTTTTACAAAAATGTCAATTGCTTCGGGCCCTTGCGGAGCGGATTTTTATGATTATGATAAGGCGGCCATGCGCTGTCTTGGGGAAGCGGTCGAAAGAACTTGCTTAAGCTTTTATCAAAACAAGGACTTGATATTCGGCTCTTTTAAAGAGTTGCAGGACCGCGGCGCAATAAATCCAAATAGTTTTGTTTCTTTTTCAGATAGCCAGCTTAAAGAAGAAAAGTTTGAGCTCTGCCGCTTTGGCGAAGATTCAAGATTTGGATGGGTAAAGGGAGAGTCTTTAATAAATGGAAAAAACATTTTGGTTCCTGCTCAGTTGGTTTATTTAAGCTATACCAGGAATCATAGAGAAGAGCCGATGATTCGCCGGGCTATCAGTACGGGCGGGGCGGCGCATAGAAGCATGGAAGAAGCGCTATATCGCGGCGTATGCGAAGTTATTGAGCGCGACTCCTGGATGATTTTTTGGTTAAATAAACTTTCACCGCCGGTTATTGATCTGGAAAATGCCCCGATAGGAAAAATAAGAAAGTTATCAAAATTATTTAAGCGGTATAACCTGGAGCTTTATGTTTTGGATTTTAAAACCGATATCGGGATACCGACATTTTGCACCCTGATTATAGATAGGACGGGCATTGGCCCGGCTGTTGTGGTTGCCAATAAAACCGATTTAGATTCAGAGCGAGCCCTACTCGGGTCAGTTGCAGAGGCGCTTAAGAGCTGGTGGGGAAGAAAGAGGCGCATGAGGCAAGCAACAGGTTTGCAGGAACGCGGTTTTTTATGGTCAACGCCTGACATGATTCCTCGTGCCGATTTTTTGACTAAGGGACCAAAAGTAGAATTTCAAATTTCTGCTTCGCCGAAAGAGAGCAAAAAAAAGCTTGGGGTGGCGCTGGAATATTTTAAAAAGAATAATATGGAGGTGGCGGCGGTTGACATTACTATTCCCGAGGCAAAGTGGCATGGATTTTACTCAACTATGGTGTTGATTCCAGGGCTTCAGCCAATGTATTTAAACGAAGACTTTCCATATTTGGGCGGGAATCGCTTGTATCAAGTCCCTGTCAAACTAGGATATTTCCAAAAACCAAAGCTAGAAGCAGAGCTCAATCAAATTACCCATCCGCATGTATAATGTATTTTATCCACTTGTTCCCGGGAAGTGGCGGTGGTATTGTATACGCATATGGTAAAAGTAATAAAATATAGTGCTAAAACCTCCGGTCTATTGGTGTTTTTCCTTTTGGCAATCCCATTGTTGTTTGTTTTGGGTATAGGAAAACTTATTTTAAAGTGGAGTGTAGTTAAGTCGGCAAAAGCAGATGTGCCGGCAAACATAACAGACCCAGACACTCCCGATTGCGAAGAATCGAGCGGTTATTAAAATATAATAGTGTTTTGCTTATTATGCAAAAAAAATATCTTTACGCGCTGATTGTTATAATCGTTATAGCGGTTGCCGGGCTTGCGGTATATTTTGTTTTACCCAATTGGGTTACAACAGATGAGGAATATTCTACGGCGGCGTTGAATGCAAGAAAGTTATTTGATGAAAATAACTTTGATCAGACGATTGCGGAGCTTGAACGCATTTTGCCCCTTGCTCCTACGGCAGAAGCTGAATCTGTGGCTAAAATTACTTTAGCATACGCGTACCGCCAAAAAAATAATATTGCAAAATCTATGCAACTCTTTAAAGAAGTAGTGGCGGACGATACATATCCGCCTTTATATCGCGCCCGCGGGGCTTCCATTATGGCAGATATATTTATGATTGGAACTAGAGGACCAAACGATTTAGCGGATACAATTTTTTCCGGCGAGCCGTACGCGTTTTTTTTGGAATCGGCGGAAGGCAAAAGTAAGGCTACGCGGTTATTGGACGCCGCTCGAAAACTTTACGAATACGCTTCATCATTTTATATTTTGCCGTCAAGTGAATACCGCGTCGCTGAATGGTACGCTTCCCGAGCGTTAATTTCTAAGTTATATGGAGCAGAGCTTGCTAAGCCGTTAGAAGATTATATTAAAAATGCTAAGCTTCATCTTCTGCGTGGAGACGAAGCCTTGGCCCGCGCTCTTGATGTAGACGGGCATCCTAACAAAATAGGATATTCTTATGGGGTGAGGGGAACGGTCTTTGCCGTTTTGCACGAACTTGAGCCAATGAGCGGTTATGCGGAGAAAGCAGATAAGTCGTTTGAGGACTCTTTATCATTTTTAGAAATCCCGGGGCCGGGCGGAGAGGACGCTTCAAATATTACAGGACAAAGACTTTGGGCTAGTTTTGCCTATGCTTCTTTTCTCTATCGCTTGCACGACAAATCACGCGAAGAAGAAATAAAAAGTCTGACTACTTTTATAAGTGACGCGAGCTTCAGATCCGCAGATGATAAATCAAAATCCAGGTTTGGCTTGATAAGATATTTGATTAGATTGAATGCTGTAAAGATAGCTAGTGATGTTGGTGATGCTCGCGATGGAATTGCGGGCACATACCCAGGCAGATATGATTACGAAAACGCGAAAAACCTTGCAACGCTGGATCCAAATTTCGCGGGAATGCTTAAAGACTTGGGCTGGGAACTTTAGCCGTGAATCAGAATATCCGAAATATATTAATCTCAATTTTCGGAATATTGGTCTTTGCAGTTTTGTTTTCCGGGGGAAAGGGCGACGCCCCATCAGCCATGGCTCTGGGAAACCGCTATTTCAACGGCCCGGAGTATGATTTAGTAAAAGCGGAAGAGGCGTTTCAAAGAGCTGTTCGGATTGATCCAAAAATTTTATTTGGGCATTATCAGCTAGCGCGGATTTATTTTTTAAAAAGCGATTCTAAAAACGCTTTAAAAGAAATTAATTTGGAACTCGAAAAAAATCCGCAAAATTTACGCTCGCTTTATATTCGCGGGCTGATTTACGGATATTCCAATAAACTTCCCGAGGCAGAGGCGGATTTTAGAAATTTCATCGCCTGGGTGCCCCGCGAATGGGCCGGATACAATGATTTATTGTGGATTTTGATGCAACAGGAAAAATATGAGGAGGCAAAAAAGATGGTAGCTGTTGCTTTTGCTGAAGCAACTGATGCCGAGACAAATCCCTGGCTTTGGAATATGCGAGGGGCGGCAGAATTAAATTTGAAAGAGTATGCCGTCGCGAAAATTTCGTTTACGCGCGCGAAGGCGCTTGCAGAGTCTCTTACGCTTCAAGACTGGCAAAACGCCTATCCAGGCAACAATTCGGGCGAAGCGGCAGGCGGTCTCGCGGCGTTTCGGAGGGCGATTGACGAAAATTTACACAGGGCGGAAAGGGGTATATAATAAAAATATGAAATTTAGAATCAAAATTGCGATAGCGTTGGCAGTCATTGTAGTGTTTGCCGCTTTTGTGTTTTCGGGAAATCCGGCGGCGCGTGCAGGGAATCTCTTTTCAAAATGGATTGAGCCCGCGGGCGTGGCGCTCGTTGCCCCGGCCTGCGGTTCTTCGAGCACGAATGCTCCTTTCTGCAACAGTGACGTTCCAAGCGTGCCACAGGTTACTTTGAGTTGGGGCTCTCCGGCTGCTCCTTCACCTAATATGTGTCTCCTCAAAAAAATGGACGGTGATGGAGACTATCAATACACACCGATAAGTTGTTCTACAGATCCTGACAGTCTGCAGCCTGGTGAAACGGTAATCTCTAGGAGTACGTACCAATGTGCCGACGGATTAGATAATGACAATAATGGTTTAAGAGATTATCCGAATGATCCTGGTTGTCAATCTAGATACACTATATTTGAGTATGAAAAAGACCGAACCGAATGTTCCAACAAAATAGATGACGAATGGGATACGGATAATGATGGTGTTTTCATACGGACTCCGGACGGAAAAATTGATTATCCAGCAGACCCCCAATGTGCTTCTGCTAACGATGACAACGAAAGAGCATCGGGATATCAGGCGCCTCAATGTTCCAATGGTGGAGATGATGATAAGGATGGCTTGAAAAACTACCCTGCGGATCCGGAGTGCGACTCTGCCCTTGATGCCAATGAAGGCCCCGACTCAAGTATCTGCGAATTCGCTGACATAGCTGTATTGGCGCTGACAGGCAGTAATACCCCCCAATGTTCCAATGGCATAAACGATAATAACAAGAATGGTATTGACTATCTCGGAGATGGGACTTGCGCGTCTGTTATGGATCCCATAGAAGGAGTCGGTAATAAGCGGTGGCCATTGGACGCACAGCTTATCGCGAGCCGTGTTAAAATACAACAGAATAAAGGAAGTTACACCTGGAAAGGTGGACAGCCAAACACTGATTATCTTTATGAGGTTGTATGTAGCCGTACTAACAAAACATTTGACGACACAGTGAATGTTCCCGGTGGCAAGTTTATTGGCCACTTGCTTTCTTCCGGTTCTGCCAAGTTTTCTACCCCCACGTCTTGCGGCGCTCCTCTCCCAATTGTTACCGTATCCGCCACCGATTCTGCTGCTGCTGAAGCAGCGTTAAACCCCGGCTCCATAACCTTCACACGCACAGGTTCAACGGCGGCAGCCCTTACAGTCAACTACACAATCAGCGGCACCGCGGTAAATGCCACCGACTACACTTCCATCACAGCCTCAATAACAATTCCTGCAGGTTCGCTGACGACTGTCCGAACAATCACTCCTATAAATGACACCATTGTTGAACCAACGGAAACGGCGATTCTTACTATTTCCGCAAACGCATTGTACACAGTCGGAGCTCCGAGCTCAGCGACGGTGAATATTACAGATAATGATGTTGGAAACTCGGCCCCGGTTGCAAATGCTACCATTTCAAAAGACGGAATTACTTATTCCGATTCCATACTGGTAACCAAAGGCGTGCCGACCACAATTTATCTTGCGGCTTCTTCTGCGGCCGGCATAAGTTCAGATCCAAATGGCTGGACCAACGCAACCAATGGCGTTTCTTCTGGTGGCAAATGCGATTGGAATCGCGACTTAAATCAAGGCGCGCCGACATTTGAACCGCCAACTATTAATAATCCTCTGGTGAATCCGACTCCTTGTAATATTTCTTTGGGCTCGAAAACTTTCAATGATATTCCAGGGACTTATACTTACCAAGTATTGCGGATTACTGACAAACCGGGCTTAGTGTCAAATATTGATACTGTTTCTGTTGTTGTTGCCCCGCCCGGACTTGCAGCAACCTGTTCTGTTCCTCCTCCGGCGTCAATTACCGTTGGTGGTTCAGCGACATGGACCGCATCGGCTTCCGGCGGCCCAAGCCCATCATATGCTTACTCTTGGACAGGTACTGATGGTCTTTCCGGAATCAACCAATCTGTAACTAAAACCTATTCTACTGCAGGAACAAAAACTGCTTCTGTCACAGTAACTTCAGGAGTCCAGACAAGAACCCAAGCCTGTTCTAATTCTCTTACGGTAACTGCAGCTCCCACCCAATGCGCAGCTCCCACCCAATGCTCCGATGGCATAGATAATGCCGACACTGAAGATACTTTGATAGACATGGCAGACCCTGGCTGTTCTTCTCCGTCAGAAAATAATGAAACCAACGCTCCTCTTACTCAATGCTCCGATGGCATAGATAATGCCGACACTGAAGATACTTTGATAGACATGGCAGACCCTGGCTGTTCTTCTCCGGCAGACAATAATGAATTCAATCCTCCTCCACCAGTTTGCGGGGATGGAGTGAAAAATCAATCTAGCGAAGCGTGCGACGGGACAGACTTAAACGGGCAAAGTTGCGTTTCGCGAGGCTATCTCGGAGGATCGCTAAGTTGTACCGGAAGCTGCACATTTAACGAATCAAGCTGTATTAGCCAAATTTGCGGCAATGGAATTATTGAAGGCTCGGAAGAGTGCGATGGGAACAATAATTTGAACGGCTCGACTTGCGTATCGCTAGGATTTATCGGAGGCACTCTAAAATGCTCGGCCGTCACATGTAATTATGATACTTCGCGGTGCACCAATGAGCAGGAAATTTAGTTTTGTGATATAAATTCTATATGGAAAACAATGAAAATAAATTATTTATTCCGGGAGCAATTATTGTAGCAGGTTTAATAATTGCCGGCGCGATAGTGTATGTGAGCGGTCCGAGGCTTGCACCACCGGCAAATAACCAGGGAAATGTGGAGCCTTCGCCTTCCGCCGCCAATGCCGGGGAAGTGCTTAAAGTAAGGAACGGGGATTTTTATTTGGGGAATCCTGGCGCAAAAGTGGTTATTGTGGAATATGGAGATTATCAATGTCCTTTTTGTGGCAAATGGTTCAAAGAAGTTGAACCCCAGATTATTAGCAATTACGTAAAAACCGGCAAAGCAGTTTTTATTTTCCGGGACTTTGCGTTTTTGGGAGAAGAATCTTTTCGTTCAGCCGAAGCCGCAAGGTGCGCCAATGAGCAGGATAAATTTTGGGAATATCACGACTATCTTTACAGTAATCAGCAAGGAGAGAATCAGGGATCTTTTTCGGACGCGAATCTTAAGAAATTTGCGGAAACTTTGAAACTAAATACTTCCGCTTTCAACACTTGTTTAGATTCAGGAAAATACAAGCAAGCGGTAATAGATGCCAGTTCGGAAGGCAGAACTGTAGGAGTGTCGGGCACGCCGGCAACGTTTGTAAACGAAACAATGGTTTCCGGCGCACAGCCTTTTGCCGTGTTCCAAAGCAAAATAGAGGCCGAGCTTAAAAAATAAAAAGTTCCGTGAGATGGGAGTTTGTTGATCACGAAATACCCGATGAAGCGGCTGTGCACAATTTGGAACACGGAGGAAATTATACAATATATGAATACAGGGCCGAAACTTGTTCCGGATAATATGTCGGGTAAAAATTATTAATCATGGAAAATTTTAGAGAAACAGAGAAAGAGAAAATTAAATATGCTGAAATGCCTTGGGAAGACTTTCTCTGGGATTCAGGAAACAAAAATAATGTGTCCTTAGAAATTAAAAGGCGGAAGGGGTTCGATGTTATGGATGAATTACACGATCAAGAAAAACTTGTAATTGAGGTGGCTGGCTTAACAGACAAAGGATTTAATTATTTTACAACTGACGAGAATACAGGAGGGATGCGCGAAGTAGACCTTTATGCGGAAACCAAAGTACTTTCATCAAATCTATATCCCGGAGCGCCAAACTTTGATAATACAAGCCAGTTTACTCATTTTGGGGCGCTTCAAGATTTTATCGCTGATTCCCGGAAGTTGCCTATAAAATCAGATAAAATCGATGCGTTATTTTGTTCTTCGCTTGGAGAGATTTTTGATGATAGTGTTAAATCCATAGATAATAAAAGTGGCAGGGTGCCAAAAATTGAAATCAAAAGAATTAAAGAGGGTTTTTATGATACTCTTAAATTAAAACAAGATACAATGAAAGAGGCTTACAGGGTTTTGAAAGATCAAGGGCTGCTTGTGTGGCAGGGTGTGCATAAAGAGGATATTGATACCGCAGAAAGAATCGGATTCACAATGGTACAATCCGAACGAAGATCTGATGAGAAAATACCGTCTAAATTAATTTTTAAGAAAGAGCTATAAATATGCTATACGACGTTATCATTATCGGCGGGGGACCGGCAGGTGCGGCTGCAGCAGTTTACTCGGCCAGGAAAAGGATGAAGACGCTTCTTATAACCGAGTCATTCGGCGGGCAATCCATTGTTTCGGATGACATTCAAAATTGGATAGGCGAGCCGCATATCTCCGGGTTTGATCTTGCTGAAAAATTGGAGAAGCATGTCCGTGCATTTCCAGATGTTGTGGAAATAAAAATGCCTGAAAAGGTTTCAGTAATAAAAAGTATCAAATGTATTCTGCCGGATAGGATTTGCGATTTTGAGGTTGTGACGGAGAGCGGAAATACTTACGAAGGCAAGACGCTGATTTTGACGGCCGGAGCAAGAAGAAAAAAGCTGGGAGTGCCAGGGGAAGAGAAATTTAACGGCAAAGGTGTCGCTTATTGTTCAACTTGCGATGCCCCGCTTTTTTCCGATAAAAAAGTTGCGGTCGTAGGCGGTGGAAACGCCGGGTTGGAAGCAGTCGTAGATTTATTTTCTTATGCCGAGAAAATTTACTTGCTTGTCCGCGGAGACGCTTTAAAAGGAGACGCGGTAACCCAGGAGGAGATTAAAAAAAATCCAAAAGTAGAAATTATTTATAATGCCGAGCCAAAAGAAATTTTAGGAGATGCTTTTGTAAGCGGTCTTAAATATACTGACACAAAAACAAATGAAGAAAAAAAATTGGACGTGCAGGGAGTGTTTGTCGAGATCGGCTCAACGCCGAATTCAGAAATAGTTAAAGGCTTGGTTGATTTAGATCAATACGGCCAGATTATTATCAACTCTAAACATTCCTCAACTTCCCACCCGGGAGTTTTTGCGGCTGGAGATATTACCGACGACCCATACAAGCAAAATAACATTTCCGCCGGCGACGCGGTCAAAGCAGCCCTCGCCGCTTATTCGTATCTCCAAAAACGAGAAAAAATGCCCCCCGCCGAGGCATAATCTACCACTTGGTTGTCCGACAACCAAGTGGTTTACTCTTCAAGCAAAATCGCCCTAAGTTCACTATCCTGTTTTTTCTTGCTCAAGATATTTCCTAGGGCTTCTTTCGAAAACGATTCATATTCAGAACGGTTTTTGAACTGGCTTAAAATGATCGATTTTGAACAAATCCCTTCACCGGAAATATATTCAGTCATGCTCGAACGGTAATTGCGGCTACTTAATTGGTGAACAAGATTATTTTGATTAACATACGCGCTCAAATGCAGTAAATAATTATTTGAATTAATATGTTTTGATTTAAATTTGCCCTGAAATAATACACCACTTCTTTTATATTTGATATTTATATACCGCGTAAACCCGCCCAACCTCTTCATAAATTCACTAATGCCGTTATCGATATTTTGCTGTAAAATCATGTGAAAATGGTTAGAATTGAGGCAATAAGAAATAATGTTTGCCAACTTGGTTGTTCGACCACCAAGTAACTTAGGTGCAATAAATGAAAACTCAAAGATACTTCCGATAGGTTTCATCCTATTGAAGTATTCCATGCTTAAGAGAAAGCGGTCGAAATCTTCTTTTTCTGGAAAGACCACGCGTTTATCTGACCCACGGTTATAAATATGATAAAATTCGCCGGTGACAAATGGAGTTTTTCGCATACATCAAGGCTAGCACGCACTTGGTTGTCGGACAACCAAGTGCTTTAACTTGCAAGACTTTCGGGAATTTTCATCTTAAAAAAAATGCGGTATAATACTTTTATGACTAAAATAGCAATTAATGGGTTTGGGAGGATTGGCAGAGCGTTTTTAAGAGAATCGTTAGGTAAGACAGATTTTGAAATTGTGGCGGTAAATGATCTCACCGATCCAAAAACCCTCGCGTATTTATTAAAATATGACAGCGTTTACGGAAGATATGGCAAAGAAGTTAAAGTTGAGGGCACCGCGTTGATTATTGATGGGAAAAGAGTCGAAGTTACCGCGGAGAAAGACCCAGCAAAGCTTCCATGGGGTGCGATGGGTGTGGATATTGTAGTTGAATCAACAGGTTTTTTTACGAGCGCGGAGAAAGCTAAAGCGCATATTACTGCAGGCGCAAAGAGAGTTGTGATTACGGCTCCCGCCGGAGATGACGTTGTGACGGCTCTCGTTGGTGTAAACGATGACAGGTTCGCCACAAAAAATCCTATTACTTGTAATGCTTCTTGCACGACAAATTCAGTCTCGCCGGTCATGCAAATTATTTTAGAAAATTTTGGTGTTAAGCGAGCTGTGATGACAACCGTTCACGGATACACGGCTACGCAAAAATTGGTTGATGGACCGGATGCAAAAGACCCGAGAAGAGGAAGGGCGGCCGCGGCAAATATTGTGCCTTCAACAACCGGCGCCGCTGAAGCGGTTATTCAGACAATTCCGGAGCTCATCGGAAAATTTCAAGCAGAATCGGTGCGCGTGCCGACTCTAACAGGCTCGCTTTCAATAATGACCGTTATTACCGAGAAAAAAACTAGTATTGAAGAAATAAATAATGTTTTCAAAAAAGCCGCAGAAGACCCTCGGTGGTCTAAGAGTTTAAAAATAACAGAAGACCCGATTGTTTCTACCGATATTATCGGCGAGCCGTATGGCGCGATTGTGGATTTAACTTTGACACGGGTGCTGGGCGATCCCTCGACTCCGCAGGGGTCTGGCGACCTAATTAAAGTTTTTTCCTGGTACGACAACGAAGCAGGTTACACGTCGACATTGGTTGAGCATGTGAAGAAAGTTGCCAAGAATTTATGAAAATCTATTTAGGAAGCGATCATGCGGGGTTTGAACTTAAGGAAGTTATTAAGGGTTTTCTTATTTCAAAAAAATACGATGTTGAGGATTTAGGCGCCCTGAAATTTGAAGCCGAGGATGACTACCCGGATTTTATAAGGCCGGTGGCTGTTGCTGTTTCCAAAAATCCCGATAAGGACCGCGGGATAATTTTCGGCGCTTCGGGCCAGGGTGAGGCTATGTGCGCAAACCGATTTAAAGGAGTACGGGCTACGGTTTTTTATGGAGGTGCAATGAAAATAATTGACCTTTCACGCGAACACAACAACGCGAATATTTTGTCGTTGGGTGCACGATTCGTGACGGAAGATGAAGCAAAAATGGCAGTTGAATTCTGGCTCCGCACGGGCTTTGCCGGAGGACGGCATAAAAGAAGAATTGATAAAATTGACGCTGTATCATAATTTTTGCTATTTTAAATAAATAATGGCGCGATATATTTTTATTATCGGAGGAGTAATGTCGGGAATAGGAAAAGGCATTACTACTGCTTCGGTTGCGAGGATTTTAAAATCCAAAGGTTTCCGGGCCACTTGCGTCAAAATAGACCCATATCTCAATGTTGACGCCGGTACGATGAATCCGATTGAACACGGAGAAGTTTTTGTCACTGAAGACGGTATGGAATGCGACCAAGATATAGGTAATTACGAAAGATTTTTGGATGAAAATATATTTGCGCAGAATTACATGACTTCCGGTTCCGTTTATCTTTCCGTTATCAATCGCGAACGCGCTTTGGGATATGGCGGGAAATGCGTTGAAACTGTGCCTCATATTCCGGAGGAAGTGATTAGAAGACTTCAAAATGCCGCGGCAAAAACCAAGGCGGACTTTGTTCTTGTTGAAATCGGCGGCACAGCCGGCGAATACCAGAATCTTGTTTTTTTCGAGGCGGCAAGAATGCTCAAACTGAGAGATCCGCAAGGAGTTATTTTTATATTGGTAAGTTATTTTCCAATACCCAAATTAATGGGTGAAATGAAAACAAAACCCACGCAATACGCGGTCCGTGTTTTAAATTCTGCCGGCATCCAGCCGGATTTTATTATGGCGAGAGCAGAGATGCCGTTGGACGAGCCGAGAAAAAGAAAGCTCTCGGTCTTTTGCAATATGCATCCGGAAGATATTATTTCGGCTCCGGACATTTTGAATATTTATCAGGCGCCCTTGAATTTCGAGAAAGACAAAATTGGGCATAAAATTTTGGCGAAGTTCGGTCTCCATGAAAAGAAAAACGATTTGGCAGATTGGGCGCGTATGTTCCGCCGGTCGCAGCACGCAAAAAAAGAAGTAAGGATAGGCATCGTCGGCAAGTATTTTGGCACGGGTAAATTTACTTTGTCCGATTCGTATATTTCTGTCATTGAATCGATAAAGCACGCGGCCTGGGAGCAGGGGGCTCGGCCGGAGATTCATTGGCTGGACGGCGAGTCTTACGAAAAAGACCGGAGAAAAATGGCGAAAGAGCTCGGAGGTATGGATGGAATTATTGTGCCGGGAGGTTTTGGCGCGCGCGCCATTGAAGGGAAGATAAGGGCGATAGAGTACGCCAGAGAAAGTCTGAAGCCTTTTTTGGGCATTTGCTACGGCATGCAGCTTGCGGTGGTTGAATTCGCGAGAAATGTCGCCGGTATGCCCGGCGCCAATACTACCGAAGTAAATTCCAAAACAAAATACCCGGTCATAGATGTGATGGCCGACCAGAAAGAAAAATATTTGAAAAAAGATTTGGGCGGAACAATGCGCTTGGGCGCGTACAATTGTAAATTAAAAGAGGGGACCATTGCTTGCCGAGCTTATAAAACAACTAAAATTTCAGAGCGTCATCGCCATAGATATGAGTTCAACAACGCTTTAAAAGAAGTTTTGGAATCAAAAGGATTGGTTGCATCGGGGGTTAACCCGGAAAGCGGACTTGTGGAAATAATCGAGTTGCGGAAACACCCGTTTTTTCTCGGTACTCAATTTCATCCTGAATTTAAATCGCGCCCGTTAAACCCACACCCTTTGTTCAGAGAATTTATAAAAGCATCGCTTAAGAACAAAGTAAAGAAAAATGATAAAACACATGCGAAGTGAAATAGAAATTATTCCATCCATCAATGTTTCTGATCTTTCTGAACTTAAGAAACGTATAAAGCAAGTTGAGCCTTATGCTAAGTGGGCGCATTTAGATGTTTCGGACGGAGTTTTTACAAAACATGTAAGTTGGCATGAGCCCAAAGACCTCGTCGGGTACAAGCCCAAGCTGAAGCTTGAGGTGCATTTAATGATAGACCGACCAGAAAAAAGTATTGAAGAATGGCTTATCTCTCCCGCGGTCTCCCGTGTTATTTTTCACCAGGAAGCGACTCGTGGTCACCAGTTTTTAATCGATAAAATACACGAAGCCGGAAAAGAAGCGGGGCTTTCGATTCGCCCGGAGACGCCCTGGCTCAAACTTTTTCCTTATCTTGATAAAGTTGAACTTTTACATTTATTGGCTGTAAACCCCGGCCCTTCCGGGCAAAAAATATATGAAGAGGTTTTGTATAAAATAGGCCACTTACGCCATGTTGCTCCTCGCGCTATAATAGAGTTTGACGGTGGGGTG
>JAUSHV010000025.1 GCA_030648495.1 bacterium | reverse complement strand
CAAATTGCCAAAAATTTTGAACGCGTTCGACGCGATCGTAATAGGCGGCTCGATGCACGATTCAATAAAAAGAAACGAAAAGCCGTGGATGAAAAGAACTTTTAAATTCATTGAAAAGGTTGCGGAGCAGAATATTCCAATTTTGGGCATTTGCGGAGGGTTGCAGTTTACAGTTCGGGCATTTAGAGGGGAAGTGATAAGGAACCCAAAAGGCAGGGAATTCGGCACTATTAATGTAGGCCTGACTGTGGCCGGCAAGCAAGACAATCTTTTTAAAGGTTTGCCCGCCGCTTTTCTTGCGCAATCCAGCCACAAATGCATGGCTAGAAATTTAAGGCCCGGCTGGAGGTTGCTTGCCTCTTCGGATTTGTGTTTGTTGCAAGCAATTGCCGTGGGAAAAAATATCCGTCTTTTACAATTTCATCCCGAGATGACCGCCCGGCAGCTCCGCGCACTCGCGCACTACAAGAAAGAGCCGGTCCCGAATATAAAAAATGCCGAACGCTACGGCAAAAAAATATTGAATAATTTTCTTAAGTATTTTATCTTGCCGTATCATAAGAAAAAACTGCTATAATATTTTCAATGGACCTATCATTCGATAAAGGTGGTTTTGCTTATGCCGGAAAAGTTATCGCGGTTTTAGCGCTTGTTATTTTTTCCGCCCAGTTCGCGGGCCGCGAGCTCGGAGTGATGGCGCTTTTCCAAGAATCGAGCAAATTCGATCCGTTATCACTCGTCGCGGTTCCAGGTTCGAAGCCGGTATATCAAAAATTGGCCGGCACGGAAGTAATATTCGCCAACGGAGAAGGGGTTTTGGCAAAAAAAGATGAGCTTTTAGTCTCGGGCAAGGATTTTATTTTTGCGGACCTTGGAGAGATGCGCATAACCTTTTATAAAGGCACCTCGCCTTCGCAGGGCTTCGGCGAAGCAAGCACCACAACTTTCAATATTTTAGCCAAAGGCAGGGACGGCAGTTTTTTTGAGACTCCGAGCGGAATTTATACAATAGGATACAAAGAGAAGAATCATTTTTCTTCCATCGGCAAAGTTTGGATGCCTTCAAGTATGCATATTTTCGGCAATTATTTCATCCATGGCTGGCCCTATTATCCGAACGGAAAACCCGTGGAGGCCGCATTTTCGGGCGGGTGCATCAGACTTTCCTTGGCCGACGCAAACAAGCTTTTTTCTCTCGTTAAAGAAGGCACGAGCATGCTTATCTACGCCGCGGAATCTTCTTTGCAGGCGGACCGGGACGGCGTCACAAAGCTAACGGAGACTTATTTTAAAAAAGTTGCCACGGCGAAAATTTTAAAAGCACCAAAACTTTCGGCTGACTCATATCTTGCAGCAGATTTTCTAACAGGGCAAGTACTGCTCGCCAAAAATGCAACCTCTACTTACCCTATCGCCTCGGTAACGAAGCTCATGACCGCACTCGTTGCAACGGAGAGTTTTCAGGCGCGCGAACTCAAAATAAATAAAACGGAGCTCGCAACGTACGGCTCTTCCGGAGGATTAGTCGCAGGAGAAACTTTTTCTTCCCAAAAACTTCTTTACCCGATGTTATTGGCGTCATCAAACGACGCCGCTTCCGCTTTCGAGTTCGAAGGTTGGCATTTTGTCGACATGATGAATCAAAAAGCAAAAGCAGTCGGGATGAATATGACACATTATGCGGATGCGAGCGGGCTCGACCCGGAAAATATTTCAACATCCAATGACCTTTTTACGCTTCTTAAATATATTTACAGCAACAAAAAGCCGATATTCGATATTTTGTCTTTGCCGCAATATTCCGCCGTTTCCGATAATCAAAAAAAGAAACACACATGGACCAATATTAATTGGCCGCCGGGCGACGACAGGCTCGTCTCGGGTAAATCCGGATATATAGATGAAGCTAAAGAAACTTTTGCGGGAGTTTTCAAAGTTAAAATGAGCGAAGATGGCGATCGTAAGATTGCCATCATGATACTTCGCTCGGATTCGCGCGAAGGAGATGTTAATAAAATAATCAAATATCTGGAAGATACGGTGGTTTACGGCAGTGTTATAGCGGAAAAGGACCAAAAAGAAGCGGCAAAAGTCTATTTTAATGAGGCTAATGTATTTGAGGCTATCCACAAAGAATAAAAGATTGACGTATACTTACTTTTCTATATAATACCTTTAACAATAGGGGTTTTTAGGATGGCCTTGACTTTAGATTCGTGATGTGCTAAACTGCCTCATAATAAGAAAGTACGTTCAATTGGTCATCGAACCCGGTCAACGCACCAAATTTGGTCCTTGTAACCAAAAATTGTAACGTTAGGAAAATATTGGTCCTTAAACGGACAAAGTCCTATCGGACAAGTTTATTACAAGTTATTTAACTCTATTAATTCTATGACAAACAAGCCCAAAGGGTCTTTTTTGCATACTATTGATATGGTTTTGGTGCTCACGGCAATAGTTTTTTACGCTTATGCCGGCGGGTTGATTAAATTCACGCCTCAAGTGGCTTACGCCAACGACGACCATTCAATAGAGCACGAAGACCAAACAACAACGATTCATTTTATCAAAGCAGAATGTCCTTCTTACGGCGATATTGAAGGAAACGCGGAAGCTCAAAACCTCGACGCCACAGGAGGGCATTTTGGCGAATTTTCAAATGCGCCTTCTTTCCCAAATCCTTACAACAGAAAGCCGGTTAACCCGGATGAGATTCCTTCTGGTTGCCAACGCGCAATCGGGTGGAGTTTTAAACTTTCTTCAGATAATGCTCAAACTCAAGATTTATTGACTGTCGGGCCGACAAATGCCGACGGTGAATACAATATCTCCGTAAATGATTTGCCAGAAGGCTTAGAAAGTCTTTTGGAAGGCGGAGACTCAATGTGGGTCAGCGAAATTACAAACGATGCTGAAGCAAAATTCGGCGCGCTCCGTTGTTACAACGACGCGTTAAACGGCGACAATTTGGAGTACGTCAACTTGGGCAACGCAACGCCCGCTAATGTTTATTGCATTGCTTACAATGTAAAAGTTCCTGCGCCAACTCCAACACCATCACCGACGCCTACACCAACTCCGACTCCTGTGGAATGTGAGTTGGCTTCAGGATGGGACGCAGAATATTACAACTATTTGTCTACCCATGGCGATATGAATTTGCCTTCTTCAGGATGGCCTGACTTGCATGGCGATCCATTGAACGATGTTGCCAATTGGGACACCGATTGGTATACAACCCAATATTTTCGTTTTGCGCGAATAGACAATAATTTGAATTTCGGAGAAAACTTTTTCCCATTTGATTCAAGCCCCGAAGAAATTACTAATGGACATGATTATCATTTTGGCGCGCATTGGAGCGCGAAAATTAATCTTCCGGAAGGAGGAAATTACAACTACACTCTCATTTCAGACGACGATTCTTGGGTGTATTTAAACGGCAACTTAGTTGTGGATAATTCCGGCATACATGCCCCGGTTACCAAAACAGGAACGATTAATGTACTTGCAGGTGTAAGCCATTTCGAAGTATTTTTTGCTGAGCGGCATGTAACGCGCTCGCACATGGCTTTTTCTGTAAACGGTTTGAATTTTAAACCGGAATCTTCTGAATGCCCCGGACCTACCCCGACCCCCACACCTACGCCAACTCCCACCCCGACACCATCAGTTTGTTCTGATAACGCGGACAACGATGAAGACGGTCTAGTGGACTCAGCTGACCCGGGTTGTCACACTGATGGCGACCCCACAAACACTACTACTTATGTCCCATCGGACAATGATGAAAATTCAGCGCCTATTATTACGTTGAACGGTTCTGATTCAATTGACTTGGCTGTCGGTGGTACTTATGTGGAGCAAGGTGCTGTTGCACATGACGATGAAGATGGTAATAATCCTGCAGTAGTTGGCGGAGACACTGTTTCAACAACTGTTCCAGGAGACTTTATTGTGAGATATAACTATACAGATAGCGGCGGCCTTGACGCACAGGAAGTTACGCGTACGGTACATGTGGTTCTTCATCCGCAATGTTCCGACGGAATAGATAATGACGGCGACGGAAAGATAGATTTTACCGGACACGTTGAGGGCGATATGGCTTTCGTGCCTGATCCGGGTTGCGATAGCCCGATTGATAACAGTGAAAATAACGATGTAACTCCTCCTGTTTCAACTTTTAACCCGACACATTCACATGAAATCATCGACACAGAAATAGTTTCTTTTTCTTTAACCGGTCAATCAACCGATAATGTCGGACCTGTAGGAGATATTCAATCCGGTGTCGCGAGCGCAAATATGGAGATATGGACCATTCCGGATGTGCTGATTAATGGTCAGTTAAATGGTGGAGCTTGGGAAAGCTTAAATTGTGCCGAGATGCCGGAAGGATCTGCTCAAACGGAATTAATTGCACTTTCGTTATCTAGTGTTGGTGCGCTTGATGTAACTTGGAGCCATGAATGGACGCCAAGCAACGGAGTTTATTGCATAGTGGTTCATGCAACCGATGTCGCCGGAAATATTGAGAACACTGCAATAGCAGGACCATTCGCATCCACATTTGCTCCTACCCCAACCCCAACACCTACGCCAACTCCCACCCCGACTCCTACTCCTCCGCCAGGTGGTGGAGGACCAACGCCGACTCCTACACCAACTCCGCCTCCGCCGGGGAACGGGCCTCCGATAACGAATTCGCCGCCAGGACAAGTTTTGGGAATCTCCACAGAACTTCCTTCAAGTTGCACTGAATATCTGCATGAATATATTAAGCTTGGCAGGAAAAATAATCCGGCCGAAGTTATAAAACTGCAGACATTTTTGAACAAAATTGGCGCGAATCTTCCGGTAACCGGATTTTATGGGCCGCTGACTTACAGCGCCGTAAAGCAATTCCAGGTGAAAACAGCGGATCAGGTCCTTGTACCTTGGATCCAGCAAACAGGAAACATTGATACAACCGGCACAGGATATGTCTATAAGACAACCAAGCGCTGGATAAACATGATCAACTGCCCTGCACTCAACATCCCGATGCCTCAGCTTCCTTAATTCTATAAATCAATTCTAAATTGATTGCAAAACACCCCGATTTTTATCGGGGAAGTTTTGTTGTTCGCAAACTCCACTTGGCGTCCTGGACGCCAAGTGTTAGTATCCTGTATTATGAGAAAGACTAGTTTTGCCAACGGCGAATTTTATCATATTTTTAACCGTGGCACGGACAAGAGAACGATTTTCTCAGATAAGTCTGATTTAGAACGATTTACTCTTTGTATGTCTGAGTTCAACTCAACTAAGCCGATAGGCAGCCTGTATGAAAATACTTTTCGAGATAAACTTGGCGTCCAGGACGCCAAGTTGAGGCTGGTAAATATAATTGTTTATTGTTTGAATTCTAATCATTTTCATATGATTCTTGAGCAAAAGAAAGACAACGGAATTAGTAAATTTTTGGGGAAATTAGCCGGCGGTTATGTAAGCTATTTTAATATCAGAAATAAAAGAACCGGATCACTTTTTCAAGGGCCGTTTAAAGCAAAACACATAGATTCAAATAAATATTTATTGCATCTAAGCGCGTATGTGAATTTAAACAATAAGGTTCACAGACTTGGCGTCCAGGACGCCAAGTCGAGTTGGGAGGAGTATTTGGAGAAGGCGAATAAAAGTAAAAAGGGGATTTGCAAAAAAGATATTATTTTGGATCAATTTAAAAATCTTAAAGAATATAAAGATTTTGCCGAAAACTCGCTTAAAGATATTTTAGAAAGAAAGGACCTGCGAAAAGAAATGGAAAATTTGTTGTTGGAATAGCCACTTGGCGTCTCGGACGCCAAGTGGGGGCTGACTAAAATTCTTGCTGATTAAGGTAGCGAACGGGTTTTTGGCTGTGGACAGTGAAACTTATTGTGCTCATCCGTAATTTATATATAATGTGAGAAAAGTCAGTTTTTTTGTGAAGATTTACCACTTGCTGTTGACATTAAGTTGATATTGTGATAAGCTAGACGAAGTTAACCAATAATATTTAAAAGGTCAAATTAGTAAGATAAGTATGGGCATTTCGGGATGATCAACCGAACATCTTCAGATTGCCGCTTATAAGAAATAATAAAGAATGGTTTGATTGGTTTGGGCGGGGTCGTATACACCTAAACGAATTAAACTATGTGAACTTCATTAATAATTAAAAAAATCATTATGAATCACCAAAATAAAACAATCAAAGCAAATTCTTTCGTAAAAAATAATTTTCCTCATTTTCTAAAAGAAACATCCGTTTTTCTCACCGCTATCGTGTTTGTCGTAAGCGGTTTTTTTGTTGGTAATACAGTGGAAGCGACGGTTCTCATTGATCCCGTGATGAATGAAGTTTATGTAGATGGTACTAATGAATGGATCGAAATACTTAATCCGAATTCTTCTGGCACCATAAACTTAAATGGTTATAAGTTCTTAATCGGTGGCACGGTTATGCGCACAATAAATAAAGATATTTTTGTGCCCGCGCGAGGTCTTGCAGTAGTTGGCAATAACGATTTTCAAGAAGGTGCGCTTGTATTAAGTGACACCCAGAGTAGCAGCGTTACATTTTTAAAGTCTGATGGCGAAACTGGGTTAGGAGCCGTCAATTATGGTGGTCCAGGACAACCGTCGGCTCCGGGTTCAGGTCAGTCATTGAGTTTTGATGGTACGAGCACCTATACAGTTCAGACCGCTACTAAAGGTTGGTTTAACGATGCCGGCCAAGAAGGAAAAGCTCCGTTATTAAGCACTATCGACGGGATATTATTGGCTGACGGTATAGTTTCTAATATCGGAGAGTTGAACGATCCTTCGGCTACGCCTAGTGGTGCAGGGGCCTTATATTTTGAGAAAGCAGGAAAGGGAAAGATTGTTTTTGAATCTATTTTAAATCTAACTGACCAAGATACGGTGACAGTTCTACAATCGCTTGGTGAGAAGATGGAAATGTCTGACGGTTGGATTAAATTTGACTCTGCTACTGCTGAAGAAATGAATGTTACGGGTGCTAAGATTTATATGTATGGAATCAACGAGTTCGGATACGACGCTGAAAATCCGGTAGTTGTTGGTGATCTTGTTGTTAAGGACGATTTGGATGGGACAATAGATTCAGGGGATGCCGAATATCCTGTATTGGGCTCTTTTGTCTATGATAGTGGGCTGAATGATGGACAGATAACTTTTACGACCGATCATTTTACCCAATTCTTTATGCGAGACACGATGAAGCCGGTGGTTTCTTCTTTTGATATTCCTGAGACAGCTGATTCTCTTACTGTCAATAATATTCATGTCGGTGCTCATGATAATCCGCGCGGAACCCCGTCTAATGTAATGTTCACAGAGTCTAATACTAAGCCTTTAGCCGGCTCGTTCGAATGGTCTTCGTTCGGTGCTTCTTCTTATACTTATATTTTCACTTCTGCCGGGACTAAAACTCTTTATGCCTGGGTCAAAGATGCGGAAAGTAACATTTCTGATTTATATACGAGCGATATGGTAACGATTACCTTGCCGCCCGCTCTGAATACTCGGCCGAGTTTTGATGCAATTGCCGATCAGGTTATCAACGAGGATGCTTCGTCGCAAGACATATCTATTACAAATATTTTACCGGGAGATGAATCAGAACAGACCGTATCTTTGTCTGTTGCTTCAAGCGACCAGTCGATTATTCCAAATCCAACGATTACCGGAGCCGGTTCAACGAGAACATTGACCTATGCGCCTGTAGCTGATGCTAGTGGTACTGTTACCATTACTGTAATTGCCGACGATGGACAGTCAGAAAATAACCTATTTACAAGAACATTTACTATAACGGTGAATCCTGTTGCTGAGTCTGATGCCGTAGCCCCGGTTATTACATTATTAGGCATTGACCCAGTTACCATCGCATACGGCGAAATCTACACGGATGCCGGAGCAACTGCCCTAGATGATGTTGATGGAGATGTTACGTCTAACATTACTGCGGTTATTCCTGTTAATACTGGTGTCGTGGCTGACTATACTGTTAGCTTTAATGTCTCTGATTCTGCAGGTAATGCCGCAACTCAAAAAACAAGAACAGTTCATGTTGTAAAAGCTGATCAAGCTCTCGGCTTCACAAGGCCGGATAATAAAATTTATGGTGACCCTGATTTTGATTTACTTGCTGTCCGCGGAGGCTCAAATAATCCGGTAACTTTCAGCGTTAAATCCGGTCCGGCAACAGTAACCGGAGCAACAATTCATATCACCGGCGTCGGCACGGTAACCATTACTGCTTCGGAAGAAGGTAACGCTAACTATAACGCCGCTCCTGATGTTGATCAGAGCTTTGATGTTGTTGCGTTAAGTCTCACGGGCTTATTTACTGCCGATAATAAGACATATGATGGCAATACAAGTGCAATGGTATCGCTTACCTCATTGAGCGGAGTGATTGGTTTTGATGATGTAAGTCTTACTGGCGGTACGGCAACTTTTGATACTGCAGATGCAGGAGTGAACAAGACTGTTACTTTGGATGGTGCAACGCTCTTTGGCGTAGACTCGGGTAATTATATTTTGGATTCAGTTGAGACGGCTATAGCTGATATTATAAAAGCTGACGCAATTATCGATGTCATCAATTATGATGTGTCTTATGACTCTGCTCCTCACACCGCAACGGGTACGGTAACCGGTGTTCTTGGTGAAGATTTGAGTGCCGGTCTTGATCTTTCTGGCACAACCCACACAGATGTTGGTTTTTATCCGATAGATGCCTGGACTTTTGAAGGCGGTTTGAACTACAACAATTATGATGGCATGGTTTCTGATTCAATTTCAGACAATACTGCACCGGTTATTTCATTAAATGGCTCGCCGGAAGTTAATCTGACTGTCGGTGAAACTTATGACGATGCCGGTGTAACCGCACTTGATGATGTGGATGGTGATATTACTTCCAATATCAGTGTGGGTGGTCTTCCGATTGATACTTCAACCCCTAATATATACACTGTTACGTTTAATGTCTCCGATGCAGCCGGAAATCCGGCAGAACCCGGTCACAGGACAGTCAATGTTAATCCTGCTTCCGACACAACCGCTCCTGACGTTTTATTGACCGATGATCATCCCGATTCAATTATCAGAGACGCTGATACGGTAGTTATTACCGCAACATTTACCGAGAACGATGCAATTGATGAAGAAACGGCACCAAGAATATCAGTTCATAGCATACCGTTACTTGTCGATAATGCATTGATGACTAAAGTAGATAATTTGACATGGACTTATGAATGGGATGTTCCGGCTGGTAGTGACGGCGAACATACGGTTTCGATTTCTGCTCAAGATATGTCTGGTAATGCGAATTCTGATGCGACCGGACAGACAAGTTATACGATTGATAATACGGTGCCAACTGCAACCATAGACTATTCGACCACCGAACCTACAAACGGAAGCGTGACAGCAACTCTTGTTCCGTCCGAAGATGTGATTGTGATAAACAATGACGGAGAAATGAGTTACGAATTTATTGAAAATGGTTCATTTACATTTGAGTTCGTTGATGAGGCCGGGAATGAAGGTTCTGCCATGGCTACGATTGAAAATATTGATACAGCACCACCCATTATTACCCTTACTGGAGACAATCCTCAAGCAGTTGAGCTTGGTACGGAATATGTAGAGACAGGCGCAACTACCGATGATGGTTCAGAAATTGTAATTGATGCTTCGGCAGTAGTTAATGAAGTCGGTTCTTATACTGTTACCTACAATGCAACGGATGCTTCGGGTAATGTAGCCGATATGGTCACGAGGACCGTTGATGTTGTAAATACAATTGATAACACTGCTCCATCAGTTGAATCCTTAGGTGACAGCGAGAACGACTACTCACTGCCATCCCTAAGGGAAGAATTATTTGGTGCCACTGTGACTTTTAGTGAAAAATTAAGCACTGATAGCCGTACAACAGTTGAAAATGCCTTGACCGCAGGCGCCGATAAAACATTGACGTTCAAATGGAACGATAACAATGGAGGAGACGGTTCCAAACTAAGAATTTCGACAACAAGCGTTGCGACGTTCGTAAACGATGTGGTAGTTAATGTCTCGGATGTTGCCGGCAATATGGCGAACAGCTTACTCTTGGTTGATTCCGCGCTGGAGGATACGCAGACTTCACCGGATTCTGTTACGGGCGAAGCGAAGGCAGATTCCGAAGATCCCGAGGTCGTACTCACCGACCCGGACCAAGCGGTAGATATCACGATTGCGGAAGGTACGGATAATCCGACCATCGATGTAAGCTCGTTTACGACTGATGACGGGGAAGAAACAACTGGAACATTGCCGGAAATCACTATCAATTCTGATGTGGCGGACGTTGTTATACCTGACAATACCGTTGTGACCGGTCCGACAGGTTGGGACGGAATAATTGACGCGCCGACTGAAGGCACGCCGGCAGGCGGCAACGCACCGGCTGGGTTTAGTGTTGGTAGCACTGTTATCTCAATTGGTTCAGATGCCGGAACACTTACCTTTGATACTCCTGTTACAATAATATTATCTGGTGTTACCGGTA
>JAUSHV010000018.1 GCA_030648495.1 bacterium | reverse complement strand
GGAGTAAGCATTATTGCTTCGTCGGAAGATTTTGAGCGAGTGTTAGAAAGGGTTTTGCCCTTGGTCGGATTTACCTGCATTTCGTCGCCTTTGGCGGTGTTGCCGATAACCATTCCTACATATACTTCAATGTTTGGCCCGATATATAAAACGCCGCGCTCCTGCAAATTCCACAAAGAATATCCAAGCGCTTTCCCGGCGGTCATTGATACCATTGAGCCGGTGGGGCGTTTTTTTATTTCTCCGGCAAATGGACGGAACCCGATGAAGCGTGAAGATAAAATGCCTTCGCCTTTCGTATCTATCATAAATTGGTTTCTATATCCTAAAATTCCTCTAGTTGGTCCCTCCATTATTATTCGCACTGTGTTGCCATGAAGATGCATATTTTGTAAAACAAGCCCGCGTTGTGAGAGGCGCTCGATGATGGCTCCTTGGTATTCGGATGGCGCATTAATAATCGCTTCCTCAAAAGGTTCAACTTTAACGCCGTTTTCTTCTTTTGTAATAACTTGCGGCTGGGAAACTTGGAGTTCGTAGCCTTCTCTCCGCATGGTTTCAAGCAATATCGCAATATGCAGTTCTCCTCTTCCGGAGACGGCGAAAGAATCCATCGCGCTGAAATCTATCCGTAGTCCTACATTTATTTCCAGTTCCTTCTCCAGCCGTTCGCGGATTTGACGCGAGGTCACAAATTTTCCTTCACGCCCGGCAAAAGGAGAGCTATTCACTAAAAAATTTAATTTTATCGTAGGCTCATCAACCGCAATTGCAGGCAAAGCTTCTGTGTTTTGATTGTCCGTTACTGTGTCCCCGATATAAATATCAGGAAGTCCGGCGATAAGCACAATGTCTCCCGCTGAAGCGGATGCTACTTCCTCGCGATCCAATCCTTTGAAAGAAAATAGTTTCGTTATTTTTCCGGAAATAGTTGAGCCGTCCGGTTTTTTTACAAAAACATTTTGAGACGTAGAAACATTCCCTTCGTAAATACGGCAGACCGCGAGGCGGCCCAAAAAATTATCATATCCCAAATTGAAAGGCTGAAGACGCAACGGTTTCTCTGATGCTTCCGGATTGGAAGCAGGTTTGACATGCTCGATTACTGTTTCTAAAAGAGGAGTCAAGTCTCCGTCAGTAGGCGGATGAATCCCATCCAATTTTTTTACCGCGATACCCGCTCTTCCGTTTGCGTAAACTACCGGGAAGTTTGCTTGCTCGTCGGAGGCGCCAAGCTCCAAAAAAAGTTCCAAAACCTGTTCTTCGCATTTGTGCGGATCGGCAGCCGGTTTGTCTATTTTATTGATTATTACAATCGGTTTTAAACCTAGTTCCAAAGATTTTTTTAAGACAAAGCGAGTTTGCGGCATCGGCCCTTCCTGGGCGTCTACCACCAAAAGCACGGAGTCTATTGCGCGGAGTACCCGCTCAACCTCGGAGCCGAAGTCCGAGTGCCCGGGAGTATCTATGATATTTATTTTAGTATCATGCCAGATGACGGCGGCATTTTTTGAATAAATTGTAATTCCGCGTTCGAGCTCCAAAGTATTTGAATCCATGGAAACTCCTTCCTTTGCTGCCCCGGTTTGGCGCATCAAAGCATCGGTAAGAGTGGTCTTGCCATGGTCTACGTGGGCTATTATAGCTATATTACGAATATCCATTTTGTTTGTTGCCTTAATAAAAAAAGCCTCGTCCACCTCCGCCAACTGGCGGATGTTGGAAGGCTTTTTAAGAATATACCAAAAATTAAATAGAGTCAAATTATAGTTCTTGTAAGCTATGGCTGATAATGCTACGCTCGATATATGAAATCGCCAGAAAATAAAATAGTTGAAGAACGCATCAGCCATTTCGAAGATGTAAAAGAACAGATTACACCGGCAGTTCTTGAAGCTCTTATGAATGGCTATAACAACGAACAATTCTGGGCTGAGGAGTATTTAGAGGACAGTTTTGAGCGCGATATAGCTTTCGGCGCAAAAATTTGGGGTGGCTTTGCTGAAATTTTAGAAACAGCACAGATCGTGTCATCAGAAGTACCAGAAGATCTAACGCTTGTTGGCGAGTTTAATTTTTTGTCAGAACTTGCGATGAGGGCGGATTTGCCTATCGATTCCAAACTTAGAGCAACCGCGGTTTTAAAAATAAAAGAAGCTTTTGTTAAGAGAGGTTTTAAAAATGAAACCTTGAGCGGGAGCAATATTATGAAATTGGCTTATATAGGAGAAGCGGAAATTATGGAGCTTTGTGGCATAGATTGGAGAGGAAGCAAGCCGTTTTCTTTTAGCTTGGGCCTTAATCTGGAGCATCGCGAAGTTAAAAAAGCGTTGGCGGACGCCAGACAAGAAGGACATTTAGCTGATTTGGCGATAAAGAGCGACTCGGATTTAGAAAAAATTTTCAGCGAGTTCTACGAGGGCAAAGAGCCCACCAAACAATAATTAAATCCGACATGGTGAGCGGTTTTTTTATTCGTTCTTTTTAAGCAACTCAGCAAATTCTTTTTGGACTTTTTCCAGTTTTGGATTGATGACGAGCTGGCAATAAGGCTGGTATGGGTTTTTTTTAAAGTAATCTCTGTGTTCTTCCTCGGCGCGGTAAAAATAGTGAAGAGGCTGTATTTCCGTGATTACGCCCGCGTCTCCCGGATGCGAGGCGTTTAGTTCTTTAATAAACTCTTCAGCGTCTTTTTTTTGTTCATCATTATAATAAAGGATTATCGAGCGGTATTGAGAGCCAACATCCGAGCCTTGGCGGTTTAGAGTGGTCGGGTCGTGTGTTGCAAAAAATACCGTTAAGAGCTCGTGATAAGAAATTTTTGAAGCATCGTATTCGATGCGGATAACTTCCGCGTGGCCAGTTTCGCCGGATGAAACTTCTTCGTAAGTAGGGCTTTTGCCTGTCTCAGGCGGGGCGCCGCCCGCATAACCTGAGGTAACCGAATTTATGCCTTTTAGCATTTTGAAAACAGCTTCTGTGCACCAGAAGCATCCTCCGCCGAACACCGCAATTTTATTTTTATTATCCAATGTTTATTATTTTGCCTACTATGATTCCTATGATTGTGGCACTGCCGCCCAATAGAACCATTTTAAGCCCATGTTTTAACGGCTTAATTTTAGAAAGTTTTGCGACAGACGCTCCGGCAATAAAAAGCGCGGACATAGAAAGTATTATAGATATCCAAATTGCCGTCGCTCCTTCAAAAAAGACATAGGGAAGTATTGGGATAAATGAGACTAAAACATACGAAACAAACATCGCTAATCCTCCCAACAAAGGTTTTCTATTTGAAAGGTCTTTTTGTGCTTCATAGTCCTCCGCGAATTCTTCGGAAAGAAAACTTCCCGCGGCCATGGAAAACGCTTCAACAAATGTGTAGACGAGGCCAGTAAGTATTATAATTTCCCGCGAAGCACCACCCACGCTTACCCCAGCCAAAAATCCTACTGTTGAGGTAAGACTGTCAGTTATTCCAAAAATAATATTTCTTATATAAATCGCGATCATGTTTCTATTGTAACCTTACGCCAAGGCGTGGAAGAACCAATTGACCAAGGTAAGCACTATCGCAAACAAGAATGCCGGCCAAAATCCGGCAACCGCGAACCCCGGGACGATGAATCCCGCGAGCATGATTAGAAGCGCGTTAATTATAAAAGTAAATAATCCCAGCGTAAGAATGTTGATAGGCAGCGTTAAGATTATAATTAAAGGCTTGATAAATATATTGATAAGCGCGAGCACCACGACCAGAACCAATGCGCCGACTGGAGATACCGTTACCCCCGGTATAATGTAGGCGGCGATGCCTATTGCTACTGCGGAGACGAGCCAATGTATTATTGTAATCATGCTTTAAATTGTAGCATTTTACCCGCCTATCTGCCATATTTTGATTGCCTCAAGCGGATAGAGAAGCATCACTATGTTTAGCGTCAGGTTGTCGCGCATCACCCGGCTCAAACTATTGCCAAAAAATTAGATATAGTGTATACTGCCAAAAGAAGTATTTTTTTGGGGAGGACATATGTTTGAAAATATCTCATGGGGGTATGCTGCATTGGTAGTCGTTGTGTTTCTGGTCGTTAAGATTTGGTGGGAAAACCATAAGCCGCGCGCAAATTTTTCGTTTGGCGAATTTGTCCGTGCTTCTATCAGTACTGGTGGAGCGGAAGAAGACGATTCAGACCAGGAAATTCTCAATCTTATCCGAAACGCTCACGATAAAAACGAGTTGTTGGATATCGCCAATGACAATGACTTCTACGGCAAAGAAAACGATGAGTTTCTTGCCAAGACATTTCAATATGATCTTTCAAAATATGATTGGGTTATGGTCTATCACTCAGCCGCATCCGGAAGCAAATTGGAAGAATTAGCCGAAGAACGCGCCGGCAGAGCACTTTAATAATTAAAAAGAAGAACAAAAAACCAAAAACATCCATGATTTATCGGGATGTTTTTTTATTTTTATCTCGAAAATCTTCCTCTTTTATATTCTCTATCTAAAATTCCGAAGTTTAAAACATCGTAAAATTTATTTTTATAAAAAACTTGTTCTCTTTTTATTCCCTCAAGCTTAAAACCTAACCGCTTATATACTTTAATGGCTCTAGGATTATATTCGTATACGAATAACTCGATACGATGAAGTTTTAATTTGTTAAAGCCATAATTTAAAAGGACCGTAGTTGCGTCCGTGCCATAGCCTTTATTCCAATATTTTTTATCGCCGATTAAAATTCCAAAAATCGCATTTTTATCTTTTCGATTCATATCGTGTATTCCCGCGCTTCCAATATGCGTTCCATCTTTTGTATCAATAGCAAAAATAAAGGTATTTTTTGTTTTACGCATGCCTTTAATCCATTTCAATTCTTCTTTCAGCGTGATTTTGTTTCTTGTCGTGAATTTATTGACTTCCGGATCAGATACCCATTTTACAAAATGCTCTGCATCACTAAGTTTGATTGGCCGCAAAATGATTTGTTTTCCGATTAGTTTCATTGAGATTATTATAACAAGCTTTTTCTATCTCGAAAATCGTCCACGGCCGCCGTAAGAGGGGCGCGAGCTGCGGTTGCCGGAGAAACGGCGCTGGGAGAAGTGGCGTGGAGTAATTTTGTATTCAACGAAAGATTCAGCCCCTAGTTCAGGATGCTGGGAAACAGCTATCGCTGTGCGGAGAAGCTTTTCAATCGCGCGGACGGAATCTTTTTCATCAGGCATCGCGAAAGATATTGCCCGGCCCATCGCGCCGGCTCTTCCGGTACGGCCGATTCTGTGGACATAATCTTCTGGATTTTCGGGAAGATCATAATTGACCACAACTTCAATTCCAACAACATCGATCCCTCTTGAAGCTATGTCGGTGGCCACAAGCACTCGGTATTTTCCTGATTTAAATCCGTCTAATGCCTCTCTCCTTTGAGCAAGAGACTTGTTCGAATGTATCTCGGAGGCTGAAATTCGCATATCTTTAATGCTACGGCAAATTTTTCTGGCGCCGTGTTTAGTTCTGGAAAATACCAAAACCGACCCGCGGTATTCCGTAAGCAGTTTGCCCAAGAGCGTAGTTTTATTCTCTTTTTTTACGAC
>JAUSHV010000013.1 GCA_030648495.1 bacterium | reverse complement strand
GTCCCGAAGTCCGCTACCCCGCACGGTTTCAAGATCGGCTCTTGTCGGCTCTACGTTAAATAGATGAAAAAGTTTAACCTTAGCGCGGGTGGCCTCAAGCGCTTCGGGGCGTATGTCGAAAGCGTAAATTTTTCCGTTTGGTCCCACTTTTTGGCCCAATGGAATATCATAAAACCCCGGCCCACAGCCGAAATCGGCCACTTTTTCTCCGGACCGTACATCCCAATTTTCCAATACTTGTTCAGGGTTCAAAAATCCTTGCGGAGGCATATGTGATTTTATTTTACCATTTTTTTTAATCTAAAATAGCCCCCTTGACAGTGAATAGCCTTATGTGCTAGGAATATAGGCGGGTTTGAAAACTGCGGTTCCGACGGAATCGGACGGCGAATATCCAAAAAATGGAAGGGGGCATTGTGTCAGGAAAATTCTATAAATATTTCTTTTGCATTGTCGGCGCCATATTACTTATGGGTGCAGGCGAGTCAGGATGTAATCCGCAGCAAGAGGCTAGGCAAGAAGCGCAGAATCGAGCATCTAGCCGTAGGGCTTATATTCCGCATAACGATCTTGAGTTTAAAAATTATGACAAGCGCCAACGCATTGCAGATGACCCAACTATGATTCTTTGGTGCACTTCGTCATTTCCTATTCCTTCAAGCCCGCTTTTTACGGTGCCGGTTGTTGGTAAGCTTACTTCCGGAGGCAAGCGTCCTTTTCCTGATGATCCCGGGCCTGATGGAATGTATGGGCACAGTGGCGATTATCGTTATGGTTTTACGCCGGCCGATATTTATTCGGAATGGTATGGAATGCCTGTTTTTTGCTCAGCACAACCCTCAGTATGGCAAAGAGAATCAACCACAATAGTAATGCGTGACGACCCGACTCTTCTCGATGCTCATAAAAAAGCAAGAGAGGCATTAAAAGGCGGCAATGCGGCCGAGGCAAATCGTTTACTCGAAGAGGCTGTTAACAAAGCAGGGAGGAAGCAATAATGAAAACTTTATCCGAAAGAGGAAGCGCGGCGCTCATTATTCTCGGAGTGGCGCTGGCATTGATCGTTGGCGGTTGGATTTTAAGCTGGGTTTTGGTGCCTTTACAAATGACTTCGCCGGAGAATGTGAGGAAGCAGTGGGGGTTTGCTTACGAATATGACGAATCTTTACAGGCTGCAGCTCGGCAGGTCTGCGGTATGGAAAAAGCTCTTGTTTCTTCCGGCGCCGAAGATAAGTCTCAGCGACAAAGCCAATTATTGGCTCTCGAACAGAATTATTCGCGTATAGAAAGAGATTACAATGCGAAATTGCGAAACGCATTTGAGGCAAAATATATCAGGCCGTCGGATGTGCCGAACAGGGCGCCCACTTTAAGCGAAATGAAGCTCAAGGTTTGCGACAGATAAATTAAGAAACCACCTAGCGGTGGTTTTTATTTCTTCTGCCTTCTGATGAAAGCGGGGATTGAGTCCCATTCGGAATCTTCCGGATTGGGATTTTCTTTTTTGCTGAAGCTTGAGGCGCCGGAGAAAATACTGCCAAGGCCGCCGCCGTTTGTGTGATTTGCGCCGTTCGTACTTTGTTCAATGGCATTTTTGAGATCCGCTTTTGCGTCCACGGTTCTTGCGATATTTGCGCCGGTTTTAGGGGAAAATCCACCAAAGAGATTCGGTATTTTGCCGGTTGAGCCGTCCGGAAAACCGGAGGCAATGACGGTAATTTTCAGTTGTCCTTTCTTTAGTCTGTCGTCTTGTATTGCTCCAAAAATAACTTTCGCATCCGGATCAATTGATTCGGTAATAACTTTAGCCGCGTTTTGAATTTCCCACATCGTCATATCCGCGCCTCCGGCTATGGCAAAGAGTACGCCTTTCGCGCCGTTGATGGAAACATCGAGCAAAGGTGAGGAGATTGCTGTTTTAGCCGCTTCTTCCGCGCGCGATTCTCCTTCGGCGTGTCCGATACCCATGAGAGCGGAGCCTGCATTTTGCATTATTGATTTGACATCAGCAAAGTCTACATTGATGACGCCCGGCATGGTGATGAGGTCTGAAATGCCTTCAACCGCGTGGCGCAAAACTTCGTCGCACATTGAAAAAGCTGAAAGGAATGAAGTGTCTTTGGTGACTACCGAAAGAAGTTTATCGTTGGGGATGATGATGAGCGCGTCAACTGCTTCGCGGAGACGCGAAAGACCTGCTTCGGCAAGACGTGCGCGTTCTGCTCCTTCAAAGGCGAATGGGCGAGTGACAACTCCGATGGTGAGAGCTCCTTGGGATTTTGCCGCTTGCGCGACAACCGGCGCTCCTCCAGTGCCGGTACCTCCTCCCATTCCGCAAGTTATGAATACCATGTCGGCACCTTTCAGCGCTTCCAAAATTTCGTCACGAGTTTCTTCGGCGGCTTGGCGTCCGAGCTCCGGGTTCATGCCCGTGCCCAACCCTTTGGTCAGTCCTTTTCCGATGCGGATTTTTTTGTGCGCCAAACTCTGATGAAGATCCTGCGCGTCGGTGTTTACTGCGAGAAATTCAACTCCGCGCACCTTGGATTTAACCATATGGTTCACGGCATTTTTGCCGGAGCCTCCGACTCCGACAACTTTTATCCTCGCAAATGATTCTATCTCTGGTTTTATCTGTGGCATAATTTTGCCTAAATACTAGCGCACCATAAAAACAATGCAAGAGTTGACAATAGAGATAACTGTGCTTTTAAATTTAGTAGATTCTAAGGAAGAAAAGCGCGGAGCCAGCGCATGAGAGTGCCTTTAGTTCCTCCCGCAAAAGCTCCGCCGTTAGTATGATTTTCCAAAGCTATGAGAGCGACGCCGACTGCTCCCGCCCACGCGGGATTTTTTACTTTTTCGCGCATGCCTCCCAAGTTATGGATTTCTGCAAGGCGCGCCGGAAGCTTCAAGTGCTCGCGGGTGTATTCGGTAATTCCCGGCAGATTCGATCCGCCTCCTGTGACGACTACCCCTCCCGGTAAAAGCCCTTCCCGCCCCACTTTCTTTAAATGTTTTTCGGTAAGCTCAAAAATATCCGAGAGCCGGTCTTCGATGATGTTCGTTAGTTTTTTCTTGGAATAGTGCCCGTAAACAATATCGTCAGCGGAATTTTTGCCGGTTCTTTTTGTGGCAGGGGTTTCAGAATTTTTTTCCACCGTTCCATAATTTACCTTTAATTTTTCCGCTTCTTCAATGGGGATTTGAAAACCGACCGCTATATCGTTGGTAATATGCCCGGAACCTATCGGAAGAATTTCAAGCGAATAAGGATAATTTTCTTCAAAGATGATAAGAGAAGTGGTTGATGAGCCGATGTCCAAAACCATCACGCCAACTTCTTTTTCCCGCTTGGAAAGAAGCGCTTGGGCGCTCGCCATGGGAAGCGAAACCGCGTCTTCTAGCGATACGCCGGCCTCGTCAAAAGTTTTTAACAAGCCTTTAAAATGCTGGGCGAAAACGGTAACGAAAAACGTTTCAGCTTCGAGCTTGATACCGGAAAGCCCGATAGGGTCGTGAGTAACGGTTTCGTTGTCGATTTTGTATGAGATGGGTATCGAATGGAGTATCTCGCGGTTTTGTGCGCGGACGAGATTACTTTCGGAGGCAGAGACGGCGCGTTTCAAGTCTTCTTTGGAAACTTCGCCGTCAGCGCGCGAGACCGCCACTAATCCTTTTGATTTTTGAAAACTTAAGCCCACTCCGCCTATTCCGGCATAAATATTACCGCTTCCGATATCGGCCGATTTTTTCAGAGCTTCAATGGCATGGGACAAAGATTTGGCGGCGGCATCGATATCAACGATGACGCCTTTCCTAAGGCCTTCGGACAAGGCCGCCGAAGTACCGACAACTTTAACAGAGCCGTCCGTCCCGGCTTCCAAAGCAACTGCTTTTATTGATTCAGTTCCAAAGTCTATTCCTATTGCTCCGTAATTTCTCATTTATTTAATATTTTTTTTTCTAAACTTTCCATTTTTTTCGCGTCTTTATTTGTTTTGTGGTCATACCCCAAAAGGTGTAGTGCTCCGTGGAGAAAAAGGTAAGAGAGGTTTTTTTCTTTTGCATTCAAAAAAATTTCTCCGGAACCAGTTTGCCGGCCTGGCAGGTTTTTTTCAAGCAAGAACGAAAGCACATTGGCCGGCTTATTTTTCCCGCGGTATTTTTTGTTCAACCTCCGCATCATGGGAGAAGGAGCGAATACCACCGAGAGATTGAAATTTTTCTTGCGTAGAATAAATATTTTTTTGTAAAGTTCCTTGTAAGCGCCGTACTTTACGCGCATGTCCGTTAAATTGATAAATTCAACCATGCCTTTCAAGTTCGCTCATCAATGCTATTGATACCCTGTCGCCTGAAGCTTTGCCTCGGAGCGTCGGCATGATTACTTTCATCGCTTTGCCGAAATCTCCCCCCCCCTTTGCACCGGATTCCCGCACCCCGTCACGTACTATCCTAATAAGGTCTTCGTCAGAAATTTCCGGCGGCAAATATTCTTTTAGCACAAGCAACTCCAATTCTTCCTTTTTGGCGAGGTCCTCGCGCCCCCCTTTTCTGAATCCTTCGGCAGCATCTTTTCTTTTTTTTAGTTCCGACGCTATAACATCCAAAATTTCCTGGTCGGAAAGCCCTAGGTCTTTTTTTCGGAGCTCAATGGCTTTGTTCGAAACGGCCGCCCAAACCATGCGCAGAGTCGAAAGTTTAATGGCCCCGGTCGCGCCGCTCCTCAACGCATTTTTGATATCCTCGGAAATTTTATCTTTTAATGTCATGCTCTACTAATTACTAATATACTAATATACTAATGTTTTTTTCAGCATTAGTAAATAAGTATTAATTAATAGAGTATTACCGGATTTTGCCCAGCTTGCGTTGCTTCTCGTTGTCCTTTTGCCAGGCGAGGCGCCTTAAAGCTTCCTTTTTCTTCTGATATTGCGAAGGCAGGTCGGCATGGTAGCGGCCTCCGCGGGCACGGGTTAAAAAGCCGCTTTGCTGAAGCATTTTATTGAAGCGCCGGAGCAGGCTCCCGGTTGACTCGTTCTCTCTTTTTCTTACTTCTACCATATATTAGACATTAACAGTGTTAGGCTTATTTTTAGCCCATCCGCCCAAAATATGCAAGTGCAGGTGATCTACCATCTGTCCGCCTTCCTTACCGACATTAAAAACCAGTTTATATCCGGATAGACTTAGTTTCTCGGCAGCAAGCTTGGCAGTAAGAATTAACCCGCCAAGCAAAGCTTCGTCCGCCGTAGAAATCTCCTTAACCGAAGATATGTGTTTCTTTGAAACCGCCAAATAATGCACCGGCGCCGAAGGGTAGATGTCTTTGAATACCACAAAACCGTCTGTTTCTATGAGAATTTCAGCTTGTGATTCTTTTGAGATTATTTTACAAAAAATACAGGAATCCATTATTTTTTTAGTTCACTTTTAATCTTTTCTAAAAGCTTGTTTTGCATGACTATCTCCTGGGTGCTCTCATACATATTGCGCATGATGAATGAGCCTTCCATGGCCTCTTTTTGCCCGATAATGAGGACAATCTTTGCGCCGATTTTAGCGGCAATATTCAACTGAGTTTTTAAATTGTCGCGCGTAAGCGATTCTCCGACGGGAATTCCGGCGGCGCGAAGCTCTTCCATCAGCCTGAAGCTGCGTTTTTTGGCAGCCGGACCAATCTGGATAAGGAAAACTTTCGGCTGAATTGTTTTTTGAGGAGGCAAATTCAGCCGTTTCATTTCGTTTACAACTCTTTCAAGCCCCAATGCCCCGCCTACGGCCGGCAGGCCTTTTCCGCCCAAGATTGCCATGAGCTCATCATATCTTCCGCCTCCGCCCAAAGCGATAGCCGTGGAAGGTTTCTCGACGGCGTTATTGGCGCTTGCGTCTTCGCCGCTCTTTTTTTTGTCTACAATCTTTTCGTTGTCATTGGTTTCCAGAAAAATTTCAAAAACAGTCCTTCCATAGTACTCGAAGCCTCTTGCCAGATAATGGTTCAGAAAATAAGGTATCTGTCCTTCGTCCAAAAACTCTAAAACGCTCTTGAAATGGTTTTTGCATTGCTCACACAAGTGGTCTATCATTTTTGGCGCTTGCGGGCGCAACTCCGCACAGCCCTCTTCTTTGCAGTCAAGAAGCCTTAACGGGTTTTCTTTGAGGCGTCTTTTGCAGTCTTTGCAAAGATAGTTGAATTTCTTTTTATAGTAACCGGCCAATTCTTTTTTATAGGCGGGACGGCATTCTTTGTCGCCTAAGCTATTTATGTGGATTATTGCATTTTCAAAGCCAATTTCTTTTAGCGTCAGATACAAAACCTTGATAACGATTGCATCGATGATTGCATCCGAGTCGCCCAATGCTTCAAGACCGAACTGTCGAAATTCCCGGTATCTGCCTTTTTGAGGGTTTTCGTGCCTGAAAAATGAACCGCCGTAATAAAGCTTTACGGGATGCGGCCATGAGCTCATGCCGTTTTCCTGGTACGCGCGCATTATGGGAGCTGTGCCTTCAGGACGGAGCGCAAACAAATCGCCCCCTTTAGTGCGAAAAGTATACATTTGTTTTTCGACTACTTCGGATGTTTCGCCAAGAGGTCTCAAAAAAAGATCTGCGAATTCCAAATGAGGCGTTTGGATAGGAAGGAAACCGTAAAATTCCGCGATAGACTGGGCTTTTTCCATGATTTTTTCGACATAGCGCAAATCTCCATGCAGGACATCGTGCATGCCTTTAGGCGTCCGGACCATTTCCTTTTTAGTTTTTTTTGGCATTTGTATCTATTTATAGCTTAGTTGAGGTTCTTTAACAATTCCTGCTCTATTTATAGGCCATAGGCGCAAAAGTACCCTGCCGGTTATATTGCTTTTTGGGAGTAGTCCCCAAATACGCGAGTCCGAGCTTGCCGTGCGGTTGTCGCCCATCACAAAATATTGATTTGCTGGCAGTTGCTTGACTTGGTCAGGTCCTGTTTGGAGATTTTGGGGCAAGTATTGCTCATTCATGGGAATATTATTAATTAAAATTTTGCTGTTTTTAATCTCAACCGTTTCTCCCGGCAAGCCGATGATGCGCTTTATAAAAAATTCCGAGGGGTTCAAGGGATAACGGAAAATTATTACCTCGCCACGCTGAGGGGGCCTGAAGGCGTAGGTAAGTTCGTCTATTATGAGATATTCACCGTTATGATAATTTGTCTCCATTGAAGAGCCTTCTACTATAAAAGGCTGGGCGACGTAAGTGCGGATGGGGATGACAATGAGAATGGAGATGGCGATAACTTTCACAAATTCCCAAACAGTGCTTTCTTTTTTCTCTTCTGGCATAATATCCATATATGATAAAGCTTATTTTAGGTTTGGGCAATCCGGGGAGCGAATACGAAAATACTAGACATAATTCGGGCAGAAATGCGGCTATGTATTTTGCCAAGAAAAATGATTTTGGAGATTTTGAGCAGAACAAAAAATCTAACTCCCTCGTCTCGGAGGGCAAAGTGGGTAAGAGCAAAATAACAGTCGCGCTTCCTGAAACATTCATGAATAAGTCCGGCAATGCGGCGGGCAAATTATTTAAGGCAAAAAAAGAAAATTATGATTTGGTCGTAATACACGACGACTTGGAT
>JAUSHV010000010.1 GCA_030648495.1 bacterium | reverse complement strand
GGACGCTGGCAGCAATATTTATTACTTGTTCTGCAAAGCAACCACTGCGCCTGCCACTTCCACCACCGGCACATGGCCTGCTTGTGACGGTTCAGGGACTTGGGCAACATCAACTGCCGCATCTGCCGCTTCAACAACAGCAACATACACCACTCTGTCAGGCGACGCTGAAAACAATGCCTGGTACGCTTTTGCCTGCGATGATGACGCCACCAACCAGTTATGCGCCGCTGTTTCCCAGGGTACGGGAGCGGTTGATGCCCAGTATTCTCCTTTTGCCACAAACCATGCTCCTTCTCTTACGGCTGTGAACAGTAGCGGTAATTTAGATCCCGGAGCAACAGTGACAATCTACGCTTCCAGCACTGACGCAGATTCGGCAAGCGTTGACACTGTGACAATGTATGCCTGTAAAGCGGCAGACGGAACTTCCAGCGGTTGCGGAGCAGGAGGCACCTGGTGCTCAACTGTTAGCGCAACAGCCGACCCAACCTGTAATTATGCCGTCCCAACCCCTACTGCCGACGCAGCTTACACCTATTATGTGTATATCTTTGACAACCATAGCTTTGCTTCCAGCCCTGCCAGTTTAAGTTCAAGCTTCACCGTTAATAATGTTGCTCCAGTTGTTTCCCAGGTAAAGCTCAACAATGATTCAGCCATATCTCTGACTGAAAACGCAACAACTTCTGTTCCCATGCAAGCAACGGTTTCCGACAACAACGGCTGCAGCGACATATCCACTGCTATTGCCACTGTTTTTAGGCAAGCGTCTTCCACATCCTGCACAGCCCAAGACGACAACTTCTGTTATTTCCAGATGTCTTTAGCCATTACCGGCTGCGCTGCCGGAGCTGTTGACGCAACCTCCTCTGCCAATGTAGATCTCTGGTATCACGCCGACGCGACATCAGGTTCAGTCCCATTCAGCTCCGACATCTGGGACGCCAGCACAACTGCTACCGACAACAACAGCGCTTCCCATTCTGCCACCACCACCACACCGGTTGAGATGAACACTACTTTGGGGGTAGCTGACAACACTGTGGGCATAGAATATGGCGGGATATCAGCCGGAAGTAATAGCGTCACTCTTAATGCCACTTCCACCTTGGCCTCCACCGGCAACACATCTCTGGATTTTAACACTACCTCTACCTTTATGACTTCAGGAGCCAACACCATTGACCCGGTTTTTCAGGAATATTCCACTACCAGCGCAGTGGCTATTGGTTCTGGCACTAAAGCAACCAGCACCGCAGACCAGGTAATTGATTTAGACCTTCCAAAAACCACAGCTACTGCCACACAGGCAACAGCAGGCGTTTATTGGGGAATAAGTGTCCCATCGGGCCAGACATCAGGAACATATGCAGGAGAGACAAAATACGACGCGGTGTTGAATGGGATACCTTGGCCATAGTAGTGGTGAGAATTTAGAAATAGGATTTAGGATAAAAAAATGAAGGGGCAAAAGCTCAAAATTTTGTTTTTGGTTTTGGTTCTAATTTTTGTTTTGACAAACACGGCTTTGGCCGGTTTTGGCATTAGTCCGGCTCAAATTCAGGCAGACCGTTTGGCTCCCGGAACTCATTATGAAGAAAATTTTATTTTATCTCGGGGCCAACCGACCGAGGACTTAATTGCCAAGGTTTCTTTTGATTTTCCGAACGACCCCGAGGTTGTAAATTGGATTAGCGTTGAACCGGACACAACAATTTCTTTGCCAAAAGGAGAGCAAAGGGTGCCATTGATTGTTAAGATAGACGTTCCCAACAACGCAGAGTATAAAGACTACTCTGGTTTTATGCGGTTGGGAGTGGCGCCCACTGAAGCCGTGCAAAAACAAGGAGTGGCTATTTCTCTGGGAGCTAAAGTAAGCATTGATTTGAAGGTAACCAAAATAAAAATAATTGAATTTAAGGTCAGAAATTTGAGAATCCCCTCGTCGGAAGAGGGGATTCATTTTTGGAAAATATTTTTCCCCGGCAAGATTAATTTAGTAATGAACGTTGAGAACACCGGAAACGTCAAAGCAGCTCCCTTAAAAGCAGAAATTGAGATTTATAACCTGACGCAGAAAAATCTTCTATTTAAAGGGGAAGACAAGACACTTTCTGAATTAAAACCATTTGAAAAAAAAGATGTTAAAGCCGGTTTCCGGCATAAATTAAAACCGGGTCAGTATTGGAGCACAGTCAGGGTTTATAGTGATAAAGATAAGGTTGCCATAGAAGACAAAATGATTTTAACAATTACGGAAATGGAAATCTCAAACAGAGAGTGGCTGATTTTGGGAGGAGGTATTTTAGGGATATTTGTTTTTATCCTCGCCCTTATTTTTATAATTCTTAAATTAAAAAAACGCATTAAAAATATATTTAAAAAATAGCAAAAAATTTTTAGAAAGTGTGCGCCAAAAATTGGTTGACAATAAATATAAATTACTTTTTATACTATTTTCCGGACTAATTTTATTTAGCCCGGATTTTCAGTCGCTCCAAGCCGACGCAACGCAGTTAGCGTCCACTTCTGTGACCGTCACTGCCGCGCCTTCTGCGGGCAACGGCAATACTGGCGGCGGCGGAGGCGGCGGAGGCGGAGGCGTAACAGTTTTGCCGGAAGCGACTAAAGTTGTAATTCAAGGCAAGGCATATCCTACGGCTTCAATAGCCGTTCTTAAAGACGGAACAGTGGCCACCATTATTCAAGCCGATTCTTTGGCAAATTTTAAAGTTGAGCTCGCCAATATTACGGCCGGGGTCTGGACTTTCGGGCTTTGGGCGGAAGACAAAGCGGGCAGAAAATCAATCACTTTCAGTTTTACCGTTACAGTGGTTAAAGATATGACAACGACCATTGCCGGCATATTTTTGCCGCCGACCATTGAACTTGAAAAAACCAATCTTGCCAAAGGAGAATCGTTAAAGATATTGGGCCAGACTGCTCCGCAAAGCGAATTAAGCATCCACATAGAATCTGCCCAGGAGGTCGTTAAAACAACAAAGGCCGGAACCGATGGAAATTGGAATTATCTTTTTAACACAAACGTCTTGGAAGAGGGCGCTCATACCACTCGGGCCAAAGCCGAAGATCCAACAGGCCTGTTAAGCTCTTTTTCAAAAACATTGAGTTTCTATGTGGGAAAATACGGAACAACGGAAATTTCCGCTAAGGCTGATTTTAATAAAGACGGCAAAACCAATTTAATTGATTTTTCAATGTTGCTTTATTGGTGGGAAAAATATAATCCTGGCGTTGACCAGAACCGCGATGGAAAAATTGACTTGAAAGATTTTTCAATTCTGATGTATTACTGGACCGGGTAATTATGGATTTATAATATCAACTAAAGAATGAAACAATATATTTTAAAATCGCAATTTTTAATTCTTGTTGTTTGTCTCTTGTTGCTTATCTCTGTGTCCGCAGATGCGGCTTTTTTGTATCTTGAGCCATCGGATGGCGAACACTATCTCGGTGATACTTTTATTGTAGGCGTCAGGATAGACACTCAAAATGAATGTATCAACACTGTGGAGGCGAATTTGAGTTTTTCCAAAGACGTTTTAGACGTCATTGATTTTAGCGGGGGAAATTCCATTTTGACGCTTTGGCTCCAAAAACCGATTATTGACAATAATTCAGGCATTATATCGTTTGCGGGCGGAGTTCCCGGCGGATATTGCGGCAGATTGTCCGGGGATTCTGGCGAAAGCAATCTTTTGGGCAAAATCATATTCAAAGTGAAACAAGGAGGGCAGGGTTGGGTTAAATTTTTAAATACTTCCCAGGTTTTATTAAATGACGGGCTTGGAACGCAGGCAAAAGTTAATACCGCAGACGCGGCATTTATTCTGCGTTCGGCCGTTGCTACGACGTCTCAAGACAATTGGACTAAAGAAAGAGCAGAAGATACTATTATGCCCGAGTCATTTTTAATGGAAATAAGCCGCGACCCTTCAATTTTTGAGGGAAAATATTTTATTAGTTTTTCCACGCAAGATAAGCAGACAGGCATTGACCGCTACGAAGTGTTGGAGACAAGAGACAGGAGACAGGAGACAGGAGACAAGCAACAAGAAATCTGGAAAAAAACAGAGAGTCCTTATTTATTGGAAGACCAAACATTAAGCAGTATAATAAAAGTGAAAGCGATTGATAAAGCGGAGAATGAGAGAATTGCCGAATATATTCCCAAAAAAGAAAAAGCGCCCTTTCCCTATTGGATAATTATCTGGATTATTTTAGCTTTTGGCGCAGCGGGGGTAGTTTGGCGGATAGCCAAAAGGTTTATCAAATAAAGATATGGACACTAAACAGAAACGAAACTTCTACACGAAACAGACGCGAAACATTTGGTTTAGCGTCGGTTTAGTGTTTTTGTTTAGTGTCAGTTTTGTGATGCCTGTAAGGGCGGCAAGCGCTTCTTTGTATTTATCTCCCAATGCGGGAAGCTATACCATCGGCAATACTTTTTCCGTTGAAATAAAATTAAATAGCGGAGGAGTGGCAATTAATGCGGCCGACGGCACCTTGGTGTTTAACCCGGACAAAATTGAAGTTAAAAGCATTTCCAAAGCCGGTTCCGTATTTTCGCTTTGGGTTCAGGAACCCGCTTTTTCCAATTCTTTAGGCACTATTATTTTTGCCGGCGGAAAGCCAAGCCCGGGCTTTACCGGAGCGTCTGGGATAATAATGACGATTACTTTCAAGGCCAAAGCTTCGGGCACGGCCAATCTAAGTTTTGCCTCCGGCTCCATACTTGCCGACGATGGGCTGGGAACTAATGTTTTGAGCAATCTTGGTTCCGGCAGTTATCAATTCTCTGCCCGAGAGATTACGCCCGTTCCTCTAGTTGAAGAGCCGGCGCCTCAAGCAGAAGTGAGCGGACCGCCTTTATCTCCCATTGTTTCCTCAAAGACGCATCCGGATGAAAATAAGTGGTATTCAAACAATAATCCCGAATTTTCCTGGAAAATATCTTCGGATGTTACGGGAGTCAGTTTGCTTCTCAATCAAAAACCTGCATCTAATCCCGGTTCAATTTCCGATGGTTTAGCGGAATCCAAAAAGTTTGAAAATAGTGACGACGGCATCTGGTATTTTCACGTCAAATTTAGAAATCAGTACGGCTGGGGCGCGATTACCCATAGAAAAGTTTTAATTGACACAAAACCGCCGGAGCCCTTTGAAATTACTGTTGATAAAAAAGGAGACGACATTAATCCCTCGCCAACTTTATTTTTTGAGGCAAAAGACGCTCTTTCCGGAATAGAATATTATGAGATAGAGATAGCTAAAAACGAACGCAAGAGATTAGGTTTAGCGGACTTAAAGTATAATTTTTATCAATTATTGCCCCAGCCGCCGGGAACTCATTTAATTGAGATTAAAGCGTTTGATAAGGCAGGGAATTTCACAACCGCGTCAACAAAAATAGATATATTATCAATTTCCGTTCCAATTATTACAGAATATCCCAAAAGTTTGAACCCGGAGGAGAAATTAGTATTGGGGGGCGAAAGTTTAACCGATGTTACGATTTTAGTTTTTGTTCAAGAAAAAGGCAAAGAGCCGGTAATGAGTGAAGTACAATCCACGAAAGAGGGGAATTGGTCATTTACTTCTTCAGAACCTCTCTCAAAAGGAGAATATACGGCCTGGGTCAAAGCCAGAAACAATAAAGGAGCATTAAGTTTTCCTTCCGACAAGGTGAGCTTTGCGGTCGGCTTGCCGTCTTTGTTAAAAATCGGCGTTGTGGCTGTCGGCTACTTCACGGTTATCAGCGTCTTCCTTGTTTTAATTGCGATTTTAGCGTTTACATTTTTATTCATCAGGTACAAAATTTCAATGTGGCGCAAACGCGTTAAGAAAGAAACAAAGGACTTGATTAAAATCACTCTTACCGCCCTCCGCGCTTTGAGGGAAGAGGTTAATGAGCAAATTGAATACCTTGACGGCAAAAAAGGTTTAACGGGGCCGGAAAAGAAAGTAAGAGACAAACTTCAAAAAGCCCTTGACCTTTCCGAAAGATATATTGATAAAGAAATCAAAGATATAGAAAAAGAAATAAAATAAAAATCGTTTAAAGAGAACTTCATTCACCCGAATCGCAATGAAGGGTGGAGAAGAACACGAATGTGCTCTTCGACTCTTTTCGACTTTCGTCCCGCAAGCGGGGCTCGGTAAATAAAAAACAAGGCGTTTTTCCTTGTTTTTTTATTTTTTTTTGATAAGATATAAAAAAACGCGCGTGTAGTTCAGTGGTAGAATTTACCCCGTAGTGAACCGAAATTATCGAGGTTCTACTACTGGGGCGCTGTCCTGACCCCGTAGTAAAAATTTGCGAGTGTAGTTCAGTGGT
>JAUSHV010000049.1 GCA_030648495.1 bacterium | reverse complement strand
AGCCAGCGGTCGAGGCCAATCCAGCCGGCGTTGCGCCAGGCAAGCATAAGGAATATCGCGGCCAAGAACATTATCGGGTTTGTTGCCACGGTTCCCGCGAGAATAAAATTCAAATTCATAAATGTACTAAAGAATGCGGCGATGCCCACGAACGCCCCGAGGATAAGGCCCACTCCGATTGCAATCTCCCCGAAAGTTATCAAATACGAGAAAAATGTTGCGTTCGGCAAGGCGACGTTTTGGAGGAAATCAGCATACCAGTTTGCGACTTGTGGGTGTTCTCCTCCCGCTTTTGCGATGGCGCCTTTAAAGAAGCCCGAGATAGCCGTTCCAGCCTTATCTCCAGCCCATGCCGGATTATTGAACTTGCCCCAGCCGGCATGAAGCCATTGCCAGCCAAGCCAGATGCGCAGGGGGAGCCATGCCCAGGCAAATAGGGTGCTGGAGAAGAGAAATCTGGATAATCTGGGCTCGGGTATTTGTATGTTGTTCATGCCTATATGTTAACATATTATTATGACTTTAGCAGACGAAATAAAAAGTTTTCTAAAAGGGGATGTTGACGCCTCGTCTGACACTCTAGAAAAATATTCGCGCGACGCGAGCCTTTTTTACATAAAACCTTCTGTCGTCGTATTTCCGAAAGACACGGAAGATATTTCGCGCCTGGTTGATTTTGTGAACCAAAAAAAGAAAGAGGGAAGAAATATTTCGCTTACCGCGCGTTCCGCCGGGACCGATATGACGGGCGGTCCGCTTACGGAATCCATTGTGGTTGAGATGACCAAATATTTTAACCAATTCAAAGAACTGGGTAATTCTTACGCTGTTTCCCAACCGGGAGTTTTTTACCGGGATTTCGAAAAGAAAACGCTGGAAAAAGGACTCATAATGCCTTCTTACCCGGCCTCGCGCGAACTTTGCACGATCGGCGGAATGGTCGCGAATAATTCCGGCGGAGAGAAAACCTTGCAATACGGAAAAACAGAAAAATATGTAGAAGAAATAAAAATGGTGCTTGCCGACGGCAAAGAACATTCATTTAAAAAATTAAAAGCAGAGGAACTCGAAATAAAGATGGCGGAAAATTCTTACGAGGGAGAAATTTACAAAAAGCTGCGGCAGCTCATCGTTAATAATCAGGCGTTGCTCGAAGCCGCGAAACCAAATGTTACAAAAAATTCCGCCGGGTATTATCTTTGGAATGTCTGGAATCCGGCGGAGAAAACGTTTGATATTAACAAGCTTATTACCGGTTCCCAGGGAACTTTCGGAATTATTACCGAAGTAAGGCTCTCTCTTGTGCGCATGAAACCAAAATCGCGCCTTCTCATAATTTTTTTGAATAATTTGAACAATTTAGGTGAACTCACCGAGCGGATTCTCTCGTTTAAGCCTGAAAGTTTTGAGTCTTATGACGACAACACATTCCGCCTCGCTATAAAATTTTTCCCGGAGATATTGGAGCGTATTAAAGGAAGTTTCATCCGGATTGCCTTAGCTCTTGCTCCGACAATATGGATGCTTATTTCTGGGCACTTTAAGCTTCCAAAACTGGTGCTGTTGGTGGAATTTGCCGAAGATACAGGGGCCGAAGCTTATGATAAAGCAAGAACGGCGGCCATTGCTCTCAAAAAAGAATTCAAACTCAAAATGCGCGTGACGGCCAGCGAAGAGGAAACTCAGGAATTCTGGGTCATCCGCCGGGAAAGTTTTAATTTATTGCGCCATCATGTACAGGGCCTCCGCACAGCGCCTTTTATAGATGATTTTTCCGTGCGACATCAGGTCTTGCCACAATTTTTGCCGAGGCTGTATACGATTTTAAATCAATACAAGCTTCTATATACTATCGCCGGGCACGTCGGCGACGGTAATTTCCATATAATCCCTTTAATGGACCTTGGTAAGCCGTCAGCTAAAGAAACAATAGAAAAACTATCGCGCGAAGTGTACGACTTGGTTTTTGAGTTTAAAGGCTCGACAACTGCCGAGCACAATGACGGGATAATCCGTAGCTCGTACCTGAAAGAAGCGTTCGGGGAAAAAGTTTATGAATTATTCGTTGAGACCAAGAAAATATTTGACCCGGACAATATTTTTAACCCGGGCAAAAAAACCGGGTCCGATTTCAAATACGCCCTTGATCATTTGGATAAGAAAATGTAAATATAGTGTTTAGTTTATATGGAAGATTTATCAAATTATGAAAAACTAAGAGAAGATGCGCTAAAGTTTTATAATGGCGCTGGCAAAATCGCCTCTCCAGCACTTAAGCAAGATATTTATTTCAACGCGGAAGGGTTTAACCATATTATTTTTAAAAGAGCACGAACAGAAAGAGAAAGGTCCTCACAAATATTACGGTTTAAGCTCTTGCCATTGGCAGTAAAATTATTAAAAGATATCAACCACATATCAAGAATTTGAAGAGACCATTAAAGAAGTTGAGGCAAAAGAATTTAAGAAAAGAATTAAGAAAACTAAACCAGTAAAGTATTGGGGTATGATTGCGATAATAGACGGACGCAAAATCAAAGTTATTGTAAGGAAAATCGGAGATAATGGGAATATGCATTTTTGGAGTATTGTTCCTGCATGGGTTACAAACCAATACAGAGATATTAAGCTTTTTACAACAATGAAGGGCAACCCAGATGAAGATTAACAAACAAAAATACCGCCCAAAAGCGGTATCTTTGTTGTGCTCGCCTTCAGCTTAGGTATTAGCCGAATAGGGCTGACGCCCCACAAGCACAAGTTCAATATAGCATTTAACTCATAAAAAATCAATGAGGGTGTGCATAGCCTTATGCAGCAACCGGAAGCTCAAAACCAATTTATGCCGTATCCCGACAAAAATACCAGTAAAGCAAATATAATTATTACAAATATAATCCAATGTTTTCCTGTAACCTTTGCCGACATCCTGTGTTCTTCGTTTTCAATAAAATCCGGGAAATATTTTTTTAAAGAAAAATAAACTATTGTCATACCAATAATCATTGTATAAGCACCTCCAAAATAGATACTCGTGTTATTATGCGTATTATAATACCATTCGATCACCCCAGTTAATAAAATACCTCCCAAAATGGTTAGTAACATGCCGATTGATGGCAAGAATTTTTTCATATTTTAATTCTACCATAAATGTTCTGTTTCTATGGGGGGGTAGAATTTAATGTTTTACAAAACAACCCGCCTTTCCGGCGGGTTGTTTCTTATTTATCCCAGCATTTTTTTGACCAATTCCAGGGAGCCGTCCCGTATTTTTCGTAGAGTGCCATTGCCATGGCTTCGTTGCCTTCTTCAGTATAAATATCTAATTCAAGGTCTTTTGCGAAATCGCCCCAATAAAGATCATTGATTTGATATTTGCCGATATCGTGCCTGTTGTACACGCCGCGGACCACTTTGCCGTTTTCACCGAATTGCTGACCGAGCGATTCGCACATCGCGATTCGCTCTAAAACATCGGGGAAAACTGCCACTATAGCTTGCTGAAGTGCGATATCCGGCTGTTGAATCTTTTGTTCGTAGGCAACTGATGGTAGCGAAAAAAACGTTGTAATTACTGCTAAAAATAGGTAATTCATAGTATTTGGGTAATAAAAAACGCCATATCAGGACGCAATGTCAATACTACGCTACTTTGCAATAAAAGTCAACACACGAAACGAGCGATGTCAAGGGTTAATAATTGTGTGTATGCCTGGCACTTCAAGCCCAAGCGCCCAGGCTGAGAAACCGGCAAGCCCGTATTGTTTGATAAGGTCAAGCTTTTTGCCGACACTTTTAGCATTTTCGTACCATAATGTGTAAGGCGTTTTTTTTATTGTATATTTTACGAAAGGTGCTTCGTGTTCTTTGTTGTATCCGATTATATAATTATATTTATTAAAAACATTGTTCATGCCGGCGTAGCCTCCTATTTCGACGAGCTTTTCTTTTGTATCATTCCATTTCCAATAGTAAAGTCCCAGGCCCAATGAAATTTTTTCCGGCGAGACAAATTGGAGGGTATAATCCAATACTTGTTTGGTCCATGGCAAGCTCGCGACCGGGCCCTTTGAATTTGGATCGTCATAAGACATTATTGTGAGAAAATCGGCATTTTTGGCGAGCGCGGAATAATCATAGACTCCCACCATGTTTTGCCAGGTTCCGTCGGGATAATCAGCGGCGATTTGTGATGTTTGAGCCGCGACGGCTACGGAGAGTGCCAGGCCGCTATTCTTAAAAACACGCCCCATTTTTTGGATAAATGCGGAAAATTTGTTGCGGTAAGAAACGTCAATCTGTTCAAAGTCTATCTGCCATCCCCAGTAACCGAATTTTTTGGCTTCTAAAATCATATCGTGAATCGCGGTGTTTTTTTTGGACATGTCGTCCAGTATTGATTGCCCGTCTTTTCTGTCAAATACTCCGTTCGTGACCAAGGGCATTACTTTTATTTTATTTTTTAGCGCGAAGGCAAGTATAGTGTTGTTGACGCTACCCTTCAAAACGCCGTTCTCATCCAGCGAATAACTTTGTGGGGCAAGCACATCAACCGATTTATAATTTTTTAAAAATGCCGCGCGCGCCGTTGTGCCGTTCCTATAATAAAATATCCGCAAATAATCATGCGTTGAAGTCGCCGCCGCATGGGCGCTTTGGGCGGCAAACAAAATATATACAACCGCGAAGAGCGCCCATATTTTTTTGCCCGGCGTATTTATATGAGACATTAATATAAGTTTAACAGACTCTGCTTATATGTGGTAAAATTAAAGCATGCATAAAAATAACGTTCTTCTTTTAGCTTCCCTCGCTCTTTTTATAGTTTTGTCTTTTGGGGTTGCTTCCCATGCGAATGCAGCTTCTTATTTTGTGGCGACGAATGGGAATGATGCTAATTCCTGTACTAAAGCGCAGAATACGGCGACAGCCAAACGGACAATCAGCTCCGGCGTTTCGTGCGTTCAACCCGGCGATACGCTCCTTCTTCGCGCCGGAACTTATACTACGGTAAGCCTTGGAAGCATTATCCTTCGCGGCGCGCCGAATACGTGGATCTCAATAAAATCCTATCCGGGCGAGAAAGCAATCGTCAATGGCGGACTCATTTTCTATGACTCAAGTTATATCGAGGTTGCGGACCTAGAGATAACCGATCTCAGTTTTAGTTATAGCAGTTATGCCGGCAACAGCTGCGGGGTGTTCGATACGGCCTGTCAAATACGGAGCAGGCCATGTGATCCCATGACTGTGGCTTGCCAAGATCAGTACGGAGCAATGAATAATGGTAAAGGTCAGTGGACAAGAAATGGGATTTACGTAAATAATTCTAACCCCATGATCTTTCGGAATCTCGATATCCACGACATGTTCGGCAACGGTATTGCTGGTGGAGGAGGCACGGGTAAGTCGGAACCCTATTCCCGGATACAGGTTCTAAACAACCACATCCACAATTTGGGCCGCAGAGGTTTTTTTAATACGTCATATTGTACCTATATCACCGGCGGTGACTATACTATTCGAGGAAACATCTGCCATGACACCGATGGATCGGACGGATTTCGACTCGGCAGCGGTTATGGCATCAATCAAAATCTGCGCAATTCCTTGGTTGAAAACAATGTCAGCTACAATAACGGCGGACAGCACGTTTACGTTTATGCGGATTCGTCAGCCCCGGGTGGTCGGAACGCGTCCTTCCGAGAGGGGGGCAGTGGTTTTACTTTCAACGGAGATGGTACCAACAACATCATTCGCAATAATATTGCCTACGGGAATAGACACACCGGTATTGCCTTTTGCGGTCAAACGGTGGGCTCGCTTCACATTTACAATAATATTGCCTTCGGTAATGGCTATGTTGGCATGGGTTCCTCATGCGGAGACAAGTCCACCGTGAGAAATAATATTTCATACGGCAACAATCTTCTTTTTGGGTCCGGATCGGGCTATGATTTCTCTTATTATCACGGCAGTCCTATTCTGGAAAATAACCTCTACGGAACTTTCTTTGCCGACCCTACAAGTAACTCAACTTTCAAAAACAATATTGTAGGCCAAGATCCACGTTTTGTTAACGCGGCATCAAGAGATTTTCATCTTCAATCCGGCTCTCCCGCAATTAACGCTGGAGTAATAATCCCGGGATTCACCGGTAGCTATATTGGCTCCGCTCCAGATATCGGTGCGTGTGAATACGGGAGTGGATTTCCATGCCCTCCTTCAGGAAGTAACGGTGGAACTCCACCTCCCACCAAACCTCCCGTCTCCTCCTGCTCCAACCTCCTAAACTCAACAACCGCAGTACCAACCTCCTTCGGAGCATCTTTCAACTGGCTTTCTTCAGCAAAAGAACTTCTAATGAATGTCATTTGCTCAGGCAGTTCGGCTACCGCAAATATAGGTAACGGC
>JAUSHV010000044.1 GCA_030648495.1 bacterium | reverse complement strand
GTTTATAAAACCGGGGACGCCAGAGTGCCGATTTTGAAAGAATATATGAAAAGGCTCTCTCAAGAAAAAAAAGATATGAAATATTATGAGACCTGCTCTACAATTGAAAACACAATGAAAAAAGCTCATCGCCTATACCCGTTAAAAAAATATCCGAGTTTCCGGTGGTGGTTTCCTAATGTTGATTTTTGGGCCGCGCCGACATATAAGCTCATGGGTATTCCTTCTTGCCTCAACACCGCTATTTTTGCCGCTTCCAGAATATCCGGCTGGTGCGCGCATTGGTTGGAAGCAAAGCACGAGCTCAAAGAAAAACTCGCCCGCCCCCGCGCGGAATATATAGGAAAATAAAAATAAGCAAGGTTAAATTCCTTGCTTTTTTTGTTTTTTATGATAAGAATTGAGCTAGATTGAAAATTGAAATTCAATGAATATAAGCAATGAAAATCTGATCGAATTGCTTTGCGGCTTTGCAGTTAATTTGAAATTTGGGGATTTGCAAAGAGAAGCTATTCACGAAGCAAAGAGGCGTATTATCGATGCTTTGGCGTGTCTCATCGCGGGCTCAGACGACCCCGCTTGCGTGCTCACAAGAGGCGGCTCGGAGGGCAAAAACACCGCTTACTACAACGCTTTTGCTTTTGGCATGCCCAAAACATATACATTGGAAGACGCGGCCTTCTTAAATTCACACTCAATCCGCGTTCTCGACTGGAACGACACATATCTTTCCAAAGAGCCGGCGCATCCTTCAGATAATATCGGGGCGCTGCTTGCAATGCTCGGAAATAAAAATTGTGACGGGGAAAATTTTATCACCGCAATGGTATTGGCATATGAAATTCAATGCAGATTTTGCGATGCCGCATCTTTGAGAAAACGCGGCTGGGATCATACATATTATTTACAACTTTCTTCGGCTATTGCCTGTGGAAAAATTCTAGGGCTTTCCAAAGAAGAAATGATTCACGCCGCCTCCCGTTCGCTTGTTAGGGTGCCCCTCCGCCAAGGACGAGCAGGCTCAAAACTCTCACACGAAAAAGCTCTTTATGCGGCTGAAGCCTCGCGGATAGGAATATCTGCGGCAATAATGGCGCAAAATGGTACAACGGGCTCATCGGAAATAATCGAAGGAGAATTCGGAGTTTTAAAGCAAATAGTTGGAGAATTGGATCTCTCGGCTTTTAATAATCTGGGGAAAAACTTTAAAATTCTCAAAACCCATATCAAACCTTACCCCGTTGAATACCATGCCCAAGCCGCAGTTGAGGCCGCCCTCAGAATTAGAAAAATTATTGATGCAAAAAATATCGAGGGTATCGATATTACGACATACGAATTTGCTAAAAGCGTAATTGGCGACAAAGCAAAACGCAGGCCTGAAACAAAAGAGTCGGCCGACCACTCGCTTTATTTTGTTTTAGCTTCCACGCTTCTCGACGGCGAGATGTCGCTACAGTCATACCGGCCGGAGAGACTGCAAAGCGCGCAAATCTGTGAATTGATTGATAAAATGTCCGACATCGCAATTTTGGATGAATATGAAAAAGCCTACTACGACAAATTGCTTCCCGAGTTTCCGATTTCTTTAAAAGTACTGACAAAAGACGGATGGTGGATAAAAGAGGATGTGCGCATTCCCAAAGGGCATTTCGCAGATCCCCTAAGCGATGACGATATAGCAAGCAAACTGAAAAATTTGTCACAGAAAAAACTAAGCGGAGATAGTCAAAAAAAGCTTTTGGATATATGTTGGGGGCTTGAAAATTTTGACGCAAACGGCCTATACCGCGCCTTTGAAGCGCTGAAATGGAGCGAGACATGAGCCTACGAACATTACTTGATAAAAAAAAGAATTTGCTTCTTTTGGGCGCGTCTTCTCCTATTGAAGCCTTACAAATGGAGGCATTGGGATACGAGGCGGCTTATATTTCCGGGGCAGTACTTTCCACTACGCTGGGACTTTTAGACGAAGGCAAAATAAGCAGAAACAAAATGGCGAACTTCGTCCGCGAAATAAGAAATGCAAGCGATTTGCCGCTTTTGGTAGATTGCGATACAGGACTGCTTTCAAAAAAAGAAATGGCGACGAAACGCGTTGACGAAGATGCGATTATAAGAAAAACCGTCGGTGCACTTGAGATTGCAGGCGCGGACGCAATACAAATCGAGGACCAAGTTCCATCAAAAAAAAGATGCGGCCACCTCGACGGCAAAGAAGTGATTTCCATGGGAGATATGTCCCGGAAGATTAGATTGGCTGCGTTAAAAAGAAAAAGTAAAAATTTTTTGATAGTGGCGAGAACCGACGCAAGGGCGCCGGAAGGATTAGATAACGCGATTTGGCGCGCGGAACATTATGTAAAAGCAGGAGCAGATATAATTTTTCCGGAAGCCCTGGAATCGGAAGATGAATTTAGAAAATTCCGGGAAGCCGTACCGCAAATTCCGTTGGTGGCAAACCTCGCCGAAGGCGGTAAAACGCCGGGCAACCTCACCACAGAAAAACTTTTTTCGCTGGGCTATCAAATTGTTTTGATTCCCGCGACTCCTTTGAGACTAATGTTAAGATTTTATGGAACAATTCTGAAGCACGCGAAAGACATTGGCTCTCTTTATTACGCCGGCGACCGTTTCGGAATTTTATCCAGAGGAGACCTCATCGAATTCATCAAAAACAATTCAAAAGTTTACAAAAAATAAA
>JAUSHV010000009.1 GCA_030648495.1 bacterium | reverse complement strand
TAAAAAATGGCGGATAGAAAAATAATTAGGGATGTAATAGTCTCGCGGCCAAAGAAAGAGTCTGCAAAAGAACTTGCAGAAAAAGTTTTTTTGGAGGAACAGCCGATCTTCCGCGCCCCCGCGCCGGAAAAAAGCAAAAGAGGTTTTTGGAAAAAAATAAAAATCCCCGGCATAACAACGCTTCTTTTGGTTTTTGTTTTGGGATTCATAGTGGTACGCGCTGCAAGTACGGCGAAGATGCTTGTGATTATTACCCCAAGATCGGTGTCTTTGGCGGTTGATAAGAATCTTGTCCTCGCAAAATCCGGGGGAGGAGCGGCCTCATTTGCTACTGCCGCATTCACTTACCCGCTTTCAGGGTCTTTCCCGGCGGAGGAAAGCAAGGTTTCGGAAAAAAAAGCGGAAGGCACGGTTGTTATTTATAATAAATCGTCAAAAGATGCGCAGATACTTATTGCTTCGACGCGCCTGGAGACGCCCGACGGCAAAATTTACAGGATACCTTCAACTATTGTTGTGCCAGGTACGAAAATCGAGAACGGCAAAACAATTCCCGGCTCGAAAGAGGTAAAGGCAATCGCTGACAAGCCGGGCACAGGTTACAATATTGGGTTAACTGATTTTACTCTACCCGGCCTTAAGGGCTCCCCAAAATTCGAGACTGTGTTCGCCCGCTCAAAAACTGAAATGACCGGAGGATTTTCCGGAGTGACCAAACTTGTTACAAAAAACGCAGTGGACTTGGCGATAGCGTCTCTTGTAAGTGGAATAAATAAAAATTTGAAAAATATTATTTCTAAAGAATTGGTGCAAGGCCAGTTATTTCTTCCGGGCTCGGAGGAATTTGTAGTTTTTGGTGTTGAGACAACGCCGAAAATAGGTGATGCCGCGGATAAGTTCGATTTGAAATTAAACGGAAATGTTCGCTGGGCGACGGTCAAAATGAAAGATATTGCTGCGGCTTTAACCGCAAGCGGCGTAGACCCGGAGAGTTTGGGTCAAGACGAGACACAGGTAACTAATCCCGATGCGCTGGCTTTCAAACTTGTAGGATATAAATTTGACGCCACGACTTTTAATTTGAATATCAAAGGAAATGTACATATTGAAGCGACCCTGGACACGACAGATATTAAAAGCCGGCTTACCGAAGCCCATCTAACCGATGCCGTAAGCGTCTTGAGCCTTGTCCCGGGCGCGGCCCGAGCGGAAGTCAAATTTAGTCCGTTTTGGGCCGGCTCCTTGCCGAAATTCTTTTTCAACCCCGCCTCTCGTCCCGACCATATTGACATCACAATCATATCGCGCTAGTATGTCCCTAACATCTTATATCCTTTAAATGGCACCCGGAAAAGGCACTGTAGTTAAAGAAGGACGGGTAGTTGAGGCGTTGCCCTCGGCGACCTTCCGCATTTTGCTGGATAACGAAAACCGCGAGGTATTCGGGCATCTATCAGGCAAAATGAGACTGCATTATATAAAAGTTTTAGTCGGGGACAGGGTAGTTATGGAGTTTTCTCCATACGACGAGTCAAAAGCAAGGATAATAAAGAGGTTGTAATTACAAATAGGTTTGATAAATCCCAATGAGAGTAAGAGCATCTGTAAAACCAAGGTGTATAAAATGCAAAGTGGTCAGACGACGTGGCCGCGTTTTTATTATTTGCTCGAATCCCAAGCATAAACAAAGACAAGGATAATGGTACGAATAGCAGGGGTAAATATCCCGGACAATAAAAAAATTCCTTACGCGCTCTCCTACATCTACGGAGTAGGAGTGCCTTTGGCGCTTGATATTTTGAAAGCGGCCAAAGTTGATCGTGAAAAGCGTGCCAAGGAACTCTCCGCGCAGGAAGTGAACAAGCTTAGAGAAATAATCGAGAACCAATATAAAGTAGAAGGAGAGTTGCGCCGTGAAATAACTTTGAATGTTAAAAGATTAAAAGATATCAATTCTTACAGAGGCTCGCGCCACAAGAGGAATTTGCCGACAAGAGGACAGCGTACCAAGACCAATTCTAGAACGCGAAGAGGCAATGTAAGGAAAACGATGATGTCCGGCAAACGTAAAATGGAAAAGAAATAAAATGGGTAAAAAACGCATAATTCAAAAACAAGATCTGACGACCGAGGAGGGAAGAGCCGTGGCTATTAAGACTATGTCGTCAAAAAGAAAACTTTCCGACGGAGTGGTTCATGTGCAGGCGACTTACAATAATACTATTATTGCCATTACCGACAGGAACGGAGACGTCGTCATGACGTCTTCCGCTGGGGCCTTAGGATTTTCAGGAGCCAAAAAAGGCACCCCCTACGCTTCAACGAAAGTAGCCGAATTTTTGGGAGAAAAAGCCAAGGCTATGGGCATTAAAGAGCTTTCAATTTTAATAAAAGGAGTCGGAGCGGGAAGAGACGCGGCCGCCAGGTCTTTTGCCGGACAGGGCTTTGATATTACTTCAATAAGGGACATTACCCCGATCCCGCACAACGGTCCCAGGGCGCCTAAACCAAGAAGGGTATAAAAATATATGAGAACAACAGTAACATGTAAAACTTGCAGGCGGCTACGGATGTCCATTTGTGGACGTGAGAAATGCGCTTTTAAAAGAAAGCCGTATCCTCCGGGCGTACATGGAAAAGCTTTCAGGCGGGCCGGGTCTGAATTTGGTGTACAGCTTGCGGAAAAACAAAAATTAAAATTTTTATATGGGTTGCGCGAGCGCCAGTTCAGAAATTATGTTCAGGCCGCTTTGAAGCAAAAGGGAACCGGCATCGCCGACGCAATTATTAATTCTTTAGAAAGTCGTTTAGACAACACGGTATATCGTCTGGGTTTTTCACCCACGCGTGCGGCCGCCCGTCAGGTTGTCAATCACGGACATGTTATGGTAAACGGACGCAGGGCCAATATTCCTTCTTACCGTTTGAAGATTGGTGACGAAGTAAAGCTCCGCGAAGCGAGCAAACAAAAGGGTCCGTTTGTAAATCTTGAAATTTTGATAAAGAAGGCAGCTCCTCCCTCATGGCTGGAACTTGACCGTGTATCGTACGCCGGCAAGATGACAGCTCCTCCTTCGGGTGAGGGATTGGGAAAAGGATACAATATTAATGCGATAGTCGAATATTATTCAAGATAAATAATTATTAATAACAAAAATATGGATTACGAAATTGTTTTACCTTCAAATACACGCGCCGTCTCCGAAGAAGAAAATAAAGGAGTTTACGAGATAGACGGCCTTTATCCGGGCTACGGCAATACTTTGGGCTCTTCCTTAAGACGGATACTTTTATCATCTCTTCCGGGAGCAGCAGTGACAAAGGTAAAAATTGCAGGCGCATCCCATGAATTTTCAACTCTTTCGGGAGTGCTTGAGGATGTAATGACTATTCTTTTAAATTTAAAGCAGTTAAGATTCCGGATACACGGAGATGAACCGCAGACTGCGACTATTGAAGTAAAAGGAGCGAGAGAGGTCAAAGGAAAGGATATCAAATGCCCCACACAGCTGGAGGTAAAAAATAAGGACCATCATATAGCCACGCTTACGGATAAGAATACTTCTTTTTCTGTTGAGCTTACGGTTGAGCGCGGGCTAGGATTTATTACCGCGGAAAATCTGGTAAAAGATAAAGTTGCCGTAGGTTCCTTGATTTTAGACGCCATTTTCACCCCTATCCGCCGCGCAAACTACGAAATTGAGAACATGCGCGTCGGCGACAGGACCGATTACAACCGCTTGAAGCTTTTTATAGAAACCGACGGAACTATCGCGCCAAGGGAAGCTTTTAAAAGAGCGCTTGCCATTATGAGGCGTCAAATCGAACAAATCGAAAGTTTTGATATGGATGCGGGCGAAGCAAAAGGCAAAGTATCTACAGGAGAAAACGAAGCGCCGTCGGGGCTTGATGTCTTCAAAATAACTCCCAAGGTAAAGAAAACTCTTCTTGAAGCGGGGCTTTCCACGCCGGAAGCTCTTTCCGAAAAAACAGAAGACGAACTTATGGCTATGGAAGGCATCGGCGGCAAAGCGATAGGCGATATTAAGAAAGCTTTAAATAAGGCCGGGCTTTCGTTAAAAGAATAATTTAAATCAGGTGAAGCACCAGAAAAAAGGACGAAAATTCGGAAGGGAAAGAAATCAAAGGCGGGCATTTATGCAAGGCCTCGCGGTTGCCTTGATAATGAAAGGGAAGATAAAAACTACCAAGGCGCGGGCAAAGGAGTTGCGTCCGTTTATAGAGCGTTTGATAACTTATGGAAAATCTTCAAATAAAACAACCGGTTCAAGGAGAATCAACGCCGTGCTTCCGAAAGTTGCCGCCAAAAAATTGATGATCGAGATTGCGACCAAATACGCGGATAGAAAGGGCGGATATACAAGAATTATCAAAATCGGGCAGAGGCCGCACGATGCCGCTTCTATGGCTTTTATTGAGTTTGTTTAATATAATGCGAATCACAGCTTAGTATTATGAAAACGGAAATAATAATGGATGCGAAAAATAAGAAATTGGGCCGCTTAGCAAGCGAGGTGGCAAAGGCTCTGCGCGGCAAGACCGATGCGGATTATTTGCCGAACCGGACGACTTTTCCAAAAATTATCGTAAAGAACGTGGATAAGATAGAATTTTCAGAGGCGAAGCTTAAAGACACCTTTTTCCAGCGTTATTCAGGATATCCCGGCGGCAGAAAAGTTTTTTCCGCTTGGGAACTTGCCCAAAAAGACAAGCGCGAAGTATTGAAGCACGCGATTTGGGGAATGTTGCATAAAAATAGATTAAAAAAAGAGATGATTAAAAATTTAACTTTGTATCATGGAGAAGACAAGTAAGAAGTTGTCCGACACCCACTTGGATGTCGGACAACCAAGTAAGTATTTCGAAGGAGTAGGCAGGCGTAAAACTTCCGTTGCGCGGGCAAGATTATTTGCCGCGAAAGGAAAGGATATCGAAATGACCGTGAACGGAAAATCGTATAAAGATTATTTTCCTACAGTTGAACTGCGGAGCATCGCCGAAAACGCATTTCATAAAAGCAGTTTGGTTGGTCATTATAAAGTGACGGCAAAACTTAATGGCGGAGGAATCAATTCGCAAGCAGAAGCGTTGCGCCACGGCATAGCGCGCGCGCTCCTAGAAGTTGACCCTGAACTTAGGAAAACTCTAAAAATGGAGGGCTACCTAAAACGCGATCCTCGTGCCAAAGAACGCCGCAAATTCGGCCTCAAAAAAGCGAGAAAAGCTCCACAGTGGGCCAAGAGATAAAAAACCTTATTTTATAAGGCTATTTTGCGATAGTACCAAGATGTTGACTTTTATTGTCAAAGGTGATATAGTTAAGCCAGAATTATGCTCTATTGGTTTGTTTTGACAATCAACGAACTCAACAAACTCTAAGAAAGGGGGATCAATGGCGAACAGGCGTCTTTATAATGAGAAAAGCTTTCTCGTTGAGAGTCTAGGGGACTTTAAGCCCGGCGATGTGTGGCATTTGGTTGGAAGATTTACCACGAACTCCATTGTTTCCAATGATCCGCTTAAAGAATACCGCATCATGATTAAGTCGGATCCTCGGTGGAAAGATGTGCGCAAAGTTGCATTTCGTGTCAATCGAGTTTATGAGTATGAGAGCAACGGGAGGCGGTTGTGGAGGCATATCTACGGTTCTTGGCATTGCTATATTTCGCCATTTCGGCCAAAAGGAAAGCGGTCGTGGGAGGTTCCGGGCGAGTTCAAGTTCGATGACTTCGATGTTACTGTATCCCAGATGCTTTATAAAGAACGGGCGCGGCTTCTCAGTAAGGAGGAGGAAAAATGATTTATTCGTTGTTCGGTGCCGATGTTGTGATGGTCTGCAAGGTTTGCGGTTTTCAAGGCCAGTTGAGTAAACTTGAACATCCGCGTTCGGAGTTCAATCTTTGCCCGGTGTGCTCAAAAGCCAACAAAGGTTCGGTTCTCATCAAGCTGGAAGATTATCAAGAGCAAAAGCTTGAAGAAAAGCTACATAGATATCTTTGTTGCCGAAATTGCGGCGTGGCCGGACTGATCGAAAACTTCCCATTCAAGTCTGGGACACCGAGCGGTGATTCGGACGACCCTGGCGACGAGAGGTATTGCCCGCTTTGCATAAGCTTCGGCGATGTTGTCAATTTGGCTGACCTCCAGTTTTGTAGCCAATGCGGCGAAAGGCCAGTTGAAGAAAAAGGATCGTGGTGCGTTGGCTGTGATAAAGCATACGAAGCGGCAGCAACAGCAAACCAATTCGACGAAGATTGAGTCTAATTTCTAAAGGGGTGATGCGGGATGGTTTTCAAAAAACCATCTGCATCGCCCTTGTTTTTTTGTTTTAAAACCGCTCTTTAGGGAGCGGTTTTGTGTTTTTTTAACGAAACCAATTAAGTTGAAGAACATTAGCAGTCTTGACGGGAGAGTGCTAATTTTGATAAGATAGCATTAGCCCGCTATTTATGAGATTAGACGATAGAAAAGAGCATATTTTGGACTTTATTGTCCGCGACTATATTGATACGGCTGTGCCCGTATCTTCCGGCCGCATAGTCTCCCGCAAAGTGCTAGATGCCAGTTCGGCCACATTGAGGAATATTATGCTGGAGCTAGATGAAGACGGTTTTTTATATCAGTCACATACTTCTGCGGGGCGCGCGCCGACAGAAAAGGGTTATAGGTATTTTATCGATAACTTGATGGAAATTGGAGATCCCGCGCACGATGTGCGAAATGAGCTAGATAGCATGATGAATGATTTTTTTGAAGAATCAGAACATGTATTTGAAGATTTGAGCCGAATGCTGGCAAAACATTTGAGACTTTTTTCCGGTATAAGTGTGTTGGACGATGAGCGGATTTTCGGGCACGGGCTTCCGGAGGTTTTAAGGGAGCCGGAATTTTTTGAGCACGGTGCAGCAGTCCGCTTCGTGGATTTTGCGGAAAACATTCAGAAAAATTTAAAAAGGCATTCTGATATAGACGCCGACGCCAAAGGTTTCGGAATGGTGAGCGTAATGTTTGACGGGGGAGATTTAGGTAAATGCGTAGTTTTCTCGGCCGGTCCTCAAAGGATGAATTATGAGAAGGCGACATCTTTGCTTAAATATGCGGCAGAAGATATTAAAAATCGTAAAATAAAAAAACATGCCAAGTAACGACGACGATATTATTGAAGACACTGAAGCGGAAATTTTGGTGGACGACGAGGAAATTGTTGAAGAAACCGGGCTCGCGGAGAAATTAAAAAAGCTTAGAGGAGAATTAAGGGCTTGTCAGAGCGAAAAAGCAGATTATCTGGCGGGTTGGCAGAGGGCAAAGGCGGATTTTATAAACGCGAGGCGCGATGAGGAGAAAACGAGAAGCGAATTTACCAAATACGCCACGGAGAAAGTTTTGAGAGAGATGTTGGTAATAGCGGATTCATTAGAAAAAATCAGCAACGCGGATGGAACAGCTATTTATAAACAATTGATGGATTTGTTAAAAAAAGAAGGAGTAGTGCCAATAGAAGCGAAAGGCTTGATTTTCAATCCGATGTACCACGAAGCACTCGGCGAAGTTGAAACGAAACAAGAGAAAGAGGACAGTATGGTTCTGGA
>JAUSHV010000007.1 GCA_030648495.1 bacterium | reverse complement strand
ATTTCCTTTGGCATAAGCCACTACAGCTTCAAACGCAGAAAAGCATTGCTTAGAAGAGAATATTACATCAACTAATACCTTGTCCTTTGCGATATCTTTTCCGATAAAAATTGCAAAACAGAACATTAATTGCCTCCTTTTCTTCTCACTAAAGATTATCATGCTTATCTTAGCTTGTCAATATCGACAATTTAAACCCAAAAAGCTAGGATTTAATCATTATTAATAATCGTGGTGGTCTTTAGATAGGTAGAGCCTTTCTGTCGAGGGCTTTAAAATTCGAAGACCACTTCGCCCGGCGATTGCCGGGTCATCTTATAAAAAATGCAAAGCAAAAAATTTACGACGGAAGTCGGTGGAAGAACTCTTACCGCTGAATTTACCGACATGGCTCACCAGGCCAACGGTTCTTGTTTGGTAACTTACGGAGATACGGTGGTGCTCGCAACCGCGGTACAATCGAAAAACGCGCGCGAAGGAACGGACTTTTTCCCGCTAACAGTTGACTACGAGGAAAAGTTTTACGCCGCAGGGATGATTTTGGGCTCGCGCTTTATGAGAAGAGAAGGCAAAGCTTCTGATGAAGCCGTTTTAGTTTCCCGCGTTATCGACCGCTCAATCCGCCCGCTGTTTTCACAAAAAACCAGAAATGAAATTCAAGTAATAATTTTAGCGCTATCAATTGATGAAGACAATGATCCTGATATCCTTTCAATTCTTGCCACGTCTTTAGCATTGGGCACCTCAAATATCCGCTGGGCAGGCCCCATCGGCGCGGTGCGCATCGGCAAATCTGAAGGCAAGCTTGTGGTTAATCCTTCTTATAAACAGCGTGAAGGGTCTTTGCTAGACACTATTATTTGTGGAAAAGACGGCAAAATAAATATGATTGAAGCCGGAGCTACCGGAATCGTAGAAAACGAAATGATGGAGGCGCTGGAACTTGCTTCCAAAGAAATAGATAAGCTCTGCGATTTTCAGAAAAAAATAATCGCCGAATTGGGAGTCCCAAAGACTGAAGTAAAGCTCGCCGAGGCGCCCGGGGACATGAAAGCAATGTTCCAAAAAAATATCGTCGAAAAACTATCAGATACGATTTATATAAAAGAAAAATTGAACAGATTTGAGGCAATGAATGCGTTAAAAGCAGATTGGATGGAAACTTGCACGGAATTTTTTAAAGAGACTCCGAAATCCATCTCCGACGGACTTTTTGAAGAAGCAATAGACCATATTGTCCACAAAAATATAATTGAAAAAGAAAAACGGCCTGACGGCAGAGGAACCAAAGAATTGCGGTCCTTATTCGCAAAAGCTAAAATTTTGCCGCGTACCCACGGCTCCGGACTCTTCTACCGCGGAGAAACGCATATGCTTTCTGTCGCGACATTGGGAGCTCCGTCGGATGTACAGCTAATCGAAGGCATGGAGGTTCGCACAAAAAAACGCTTCATGCACCATTATAATTTTCCTCCATTTTCCGTTGGAGAAACAAAGCCTATGCGCGGCCCGTCACGGCGCGACATCGGCCACGGACATCTTGCCGAGCGTGCGCTCTCAGCAATAATTCCTTCGGCCGAAGACTTTCCATACACCATCCGCGTTGTTTCCGAAACGCTATCTAGCAACGGCTCTAGCTCAATGGGCTCTGTTTGTGCTTCAACTTTGGCATTGATGGATGCGGGCGTGCCTATCAAAAAACCGGCAGCGGGAATCGCGATGGGATTGATGTTGAGCGAAGACGGAAAGGCCCACAAGGTTTTGACGGATATCCAAGGCCCTGAAGACCACCACGGCGATATGGATTTCAAAGTTGCGGGAACAAACGAAGGCATTACCGCGGTGCAAATGGATGTAAAAGTTTCCGGAATTCCTTTAAAAATAATGGCGGAGGCTTTTTTGCAGGCCAGGGAAGCAAGGCTTCAGATTTTAGAAGTTATCACAAAAGAACTTGCTGAACCAAGAAAAGAACTTTCGCCTTATGCTCCGAGAATACTTACAATGCACATCAATCCTGATAAAATCCGCGAAGTAATCGGACCCGGAGGCAAAATGATACAATCAATCGTTGCCGAAACCGGAGCCGAAATAGATATTGAACAGGACGGAACTATTTTTATCACCTCTCCCAACGAGGAAAGCTTGAAAGCGGCAGAGGCAAAAATAAATATGCTCACCAAAGAATTTGAGATAGGGGAAACTTTCACCGGAAAAGTTACGCGCATCTTTCCGTTTGGCGCGATGGTTGAAATGGCTCCCAAGCAGGAGGGCCTCGTACATATTTCGGAACTCGCACCATTCCGCGTGAATCAAGTGACTGATGTTGTCTCGCCCGGCGATGAAGTTCAGGTAAAAGTTATCGGAATCGATGATCAGGGAAGAGTTAATCTTTCAATCAAAGCGGTTCAGGAACTAAAATTAAAATCTCCGGAAGACCGCGCGTCCGGAGAATCCGAAGCCAGAAAACAAGCCGACCGCCGAGAACAAAGAGATGGCGGTAAAGGTGGTTTCGGAGGAAGAGGCGGCGGACACCGAAGATAAATTTAAAAAAGCTCCCTCTCCGGGAGCTTTTTCTTTTTATGTTAATATTGAAAAATGGAAGACGAAGAAAATAAAGAACCGGTGCAAACCGAGGTAGTGCAAAGCGAGCCGGCTAAAGCCGAACCCGTCAGCGAACCTACGCCGGAAAGCGTTCTGCCCAAAATAAGGACATTCAAAACGGACGCATCTTCATATATTCATCACAACAAAATTTCCGACCTCGAGATGGCAACTAAATCTTATGTTTCCCAAAAAGGCGAGCGCGAAACATTATCGCAGATTAACTATAAAAAAATATTTCTTGTCGCCGGCGGAATAGCTGCTTTGGCTGTTGTGGGTTTTGTAGGTTACGCATACATTAACGGGGGATTGTCGCGCCCTGAGCCCGTGGTTCAGGGACCAAAGGCCCCGCCAAAATTCGTGCAAACCGAATCGGAAACCAATATCTCTTATACACAGGCTAACCCGGGCTCTTTGGCGAATGCAATAAAAAGCGAGCTCGGCAAGCAATTGCAATTCGGCACTGCAAATACTCTATGGATAAAATCTAATTCAGACTATATAGATTCAAAGATGTTCATCGCGGCTCTGGGCTGGGAAGCGCCGAAAGATTTTGTCGATGCCCTTGAGTTCGATTTTAATGCGCTAATAGTCTATCAAAGCCCTGCCTCGCCGGCAGGCGGGTCTGCCAACGCTCCGGTTTTTATTTTTAAAACCAAAGATTTTATCAAGTCTTTCGCCGCACTTCTGGAATGGGAGCCAAATATGTGGCAGGATATGAAGCCGTTCTTGGACTTGCAAAATATTGATGTAAAAACTTTCTACCAAAGGACCTTCACGGATGATTCGATAAAAAACAACGATGCGCGCGCATTTACAGCCGCGGGCGGCAAACTTCTCTTTGAATATGCGTTTTTCAACAAAAAATTTATTATCATAAGCACTTCCCGCGGCGCCCTTGGCCTTGTTTTGGAGCGCTTCCTCACATTGCCTCCGCAATAATTTTCTGATAAACTTAATTCTATGGCATTAAATTTAGACTATTTTAAAAAGGCGCTTCTAGAAGAAAAAAAGAAACTCGAGGGGGAGCTTGGAGAGATCGCCGTAAGGAACCCTGACCAGAAGTCAGACTGGAACGTAACTTATCCCGATATGAATGTAATGAGCGCGGCAAAAGAAGAGGTTGCCGACCAGGAAGAAGAATTCGAAAACCGGTCCGGTCTCGAACTTGGACTGGAATCGCGCCTTCGAGATATTAACGAAGCCCTGGAACATATTCGCCTTGGGAAATACGGCGTATGCGAAGTGGGCGGCGAAGAAATTGACGAGGCGCGGCTAAAAGCCAATCCGGCGGCCGTAACTTGCGTAAAGCACGGAAATTAAATTTATGTTTAAAATCGACCAAAAATTCGCAGATTTTTCTTTGGAGATTTATGACCCCGAAAAAGATGAAGTTGGGAAAATTACGCTTGAAGACTTTAAAGGACGCTGGCTTGTTCTCTTTTTTTATCCCGCAGATTTTACATTTGTCTGCCCGACGGAACTCGTAGACTTAAATCGGCGAATCGATGAATTTAAGAAATTAAACGCCGAAATCGTAGTTGTATCAACCGACACAGTTTATACCCATAAAGCCTGGCTTGAGACTGAGCAAATTTTAAAAGACATAAAATATAAAATGGCCGCGGACCACAACGGAAAATTTTCTAAGGAGCTTGAAATTTATGATGAATCAAGCGGCATGGCACAACGTGCGGTTTTCATAGTTGATCCTGACGGAATTTTGCGCAGTGCCGAAATTGTCGCAGACGCAATCGGGAGATCGGCGGGCGAAATTTTGCGCCAAGTTAAAGCATTGGATTTCGTCCATAAAAATCCCGGTCACGTCTGCCCCGCCTCCTGGGACGAGGGCGCACAGACTCTCGAACCATCAATCAAAAAATCCGGTAAGGTTTACAAAGAGTTGAAATAGAGAAAGCCTTTGACTTTTTACTGGCAGGATGCTAGCTTAGATAAAGATAGTTTTCCAAAGAAGGGTTGAATGAAAATCATTTTAAGAATGCTAGCGGTATCGATATTTCTGGTTTTCAGCTCATGTGCCAAAGATTCGGATTTACAAAATATAGGAGATAGGTTAATTAAAACCAAAGTAGTCACCGAGTGGACATCGGAGAGGAAAAAGGTAATCCAAGTTTATTACGAACCATCTAAGTGGCTCATGGAAATCGGGACAAGGCATTTCGGCGAGCTTGACCCCAAAATCGGCGATTGCGTAATGGTATGGGCAAGGCCGATGAGAAATGGTCATATGTTGCCTTATTCTGACAGGGACATCAAAAAATGCGATTAAATTTTAAAAAGCGCGATAACGGGCTTTTTTCTTTTGCTTGCATTTTTTTCATGAAGCGCTAGATTATTCCCAATGGCAATTAAGCTACATGCGGCGGAGGTGGTTGGGTTATCGGGGCAGATTATTGATGTGGAGATTGATTTGTCTCCGGGGCTTTTTAGTTTTGCTATCGTGGGCCTGGCCGATAAAGCGGTGGCCGAATCCAAAGAAAGAGTTTCTGCGGCAATAAAAAATTTGGGTGCTAGGAGCCCGCAGAAAAAAAACCAAAGAGTAATAATTTCTTTGGCTCCTGCCGACATAAAAAAAGAGGGGCCTATTTTTGATTTGGCAATCGCGCTTGCTTATCTCTTGGCCTCCAAACAGGCCGAATTCAATTCGAAAGGAAAAATTTTTCTCGGCGAGCTGGCGTTGGACGGAAGCCTCCGCCCGATAAAAGGCGTTTTAGCTCTGGCGGAAAAAGCCACGGAGAAAGGTTTCTCGGAAATTTATGTTCCCGTGGGCAACGGGGCCGAAGCCGCTCTTATTGATGAGATAAAAGTATATGAAGCCTCGTCGCTGGAACAAATAGTGGAACATCTCGAAGGAAAAGTTTTATTAAATGAAACGCCCAAAACAAAATTTACTAACACCGAAGAATTAAATTTTTTAGATTTTTATGATGTCCGCGGGCAGGAATCTGCTAAACGCGGGTTGGAAATCGCGGCTGCCGGTTCGCACAACGCCCTGATGATAGGCCCTCCGGGAACCGGGAAAACAATGCTTGCGCGTGCGTTCGCCTCGATACTACCGCCACTGTCCAAAGCTGAAGCTTTGGAAGTTACAAAAATACATTCTATTGCGGGCGCGCTTAAAAGCGATGAAGAAATAATCAAAACGCGTCCGTTTAGAAATCCACACCACACTTCTTCTTATGTGTCTTTGGTCGGCGGCGGAGCATATCCAAAACCGGGAGAGATAACATTGGCCCACCGCGGCGTTTTGTTTTTGGACGAATTCGCCGAATTTGAAAAACGCGCCATTGAATCTTTGCGTCAACCCTTGGAAGACAAAGTAATCACGGTCTCACGCGCGAAAGCAACTCTTAATTTCCCCGCGCAAATAACAATGCTTCTTGCGATGAATCCGTGCCCTTGCGGAAATTTGGGCTCAAATAAATCTTGTATTTGCAATTCTTCTTCCATCGCGAGATACCAAAGAAAAATATCCGGCCCAATCATCGACCGCATTGACCTTTGGCTCGGAGTCTACGGCATTGACCACAAAAAACTGGAAGACGACAATTCTCCGCGCGAAACTTCAAAAAATATCGCAAAGCGCGTCCTCGCGGCAAGAGAAATACAAAAAAAGCGTTTCGCCGGCTCTAAAATCCTTACAAATTCCGAAATGTCCGTCCGCGATATTAAAAAATACTGCGCGTTGGACGACGAATCCAAATCCGTCCTCCAAGCCGCGGCCACACGCCTCGACCTTTCTCCGCGCTCTTACCACCGCGTAATTAAATTGGCCCGCACCATTGCCGACCTCGCGAATGAGCGCAACATAAAAAAAGAGCACCTGCTTGAGGCTTTACAATACAGGCCGAAACAGCTAATGTAGAATTATGGCTAAAACAATGTATGCGCCCAAACAAACCAATAGTACGCTCAACAAAATCCTCGAGGAGGTGCGTAGGCTTCGATTAGAAGTTTCTTTGTTTTTGCCTCAAGAAAATTTAGAAGAATATAATCACCCAGAACGCATCAAACAATCATACGAAAAGGCACTTCGAAAATTTCCTCCGCGCTCATGAAAATTATCAAATCGGATGACTTTAGTCGCGCTTTTGAAAAACTTCCGCAAAATGTAAAGCGGTTGTTTTTTATTCAAGAAACCAGATTTCTAATAAATCCGGGCGACCCAAGGTTGCACATAAAAAAAGTGCGTGGATTGCCGCTCGCGCTTTCGTTTCGAATCACAAGGCATTATAGAACTTTGTTTTACTTTCAAGATCAAATTACCGCTGTATTTTTCGATATCGATCATCGCAAAGATGTATATAGAAATATGTAAATAAAAAGAGCATCTCCTGGAAGCTCTTCAATGCCGACCAAAACAGTTAATGTAGGCTTGACCTAAACTAAGTTTAGGTCAGCGAGGCGCACGCTGCTTTAAAAGAGCGTCGATTGAAATTTAGAAAATACTAAAACTGCATAAATGTACCCAAAAACAATTATTGAAAAAATTGTATAAAAAATTACTTTCAAAACAATATGTTGTTGAAAGGTCCCTCCGGAAATAAACACAATAAACTTATTCATTAAAAAACTTCCTACGAAAAACAGGGGCAACAATATAAAAACAAAACCCTCTAATACTCCCGGCTCTAAAAGAACAAAAGCCAGACTTAAAAACCATGGAAGATAATCAGAAATTCCATAACCTAATATAAAGCTTGAATACAGACTGGCTACAATAAAAATAAAATATACAAAAAATGTCCCACTTAAAATTGGGTTTTTGTTTATATAATCTTTAATTAAATAAGAAATTTTTTTAAAAGCAGGGAAATTTGAATCGGTGTATTCTGGCATATAAATAAAATATTTACTAAAACGGATTTTTGGCGCCTCTCACTTCAAAGTGGACATGGCAGCCGGTGGAGGCGCCGGTTGAGCCGATGTTGCCGATATTAAATCCTTGAGCAACATATTGACCGGCGGAAACTAAAACTTTTGAAAAGTGCGCGTAAACCGTTTGGGTGCCGTTCGCGTGCGAGATAACAACATATTGTCCATAGCCTCCGTTCCAGCCGGAGCTTCGCGCAACCAAAACCGTTCCCGAAGCGGATGCGTAAACAGGCGTTCCACAACTACTCGCCAAATCCGCGCCGTTAAGTCCGTGCAAACCGTGTGGATTTGCCGCCGTTGCGCGTGAATTTCTTCCTCCGATAATCGGTCTCATAAAATAACCTGCCAATTCCGGCCCTCCACTTCCACGAAGACTTGCCGTACTTCCGGAGCTACCTGAGCTCGCCGATGGAATAGCAACTTCAGCGTTGGGAATAATTATAGTATCGCCGACCGTTAAAGATCCGTCTGCGGGAAGATTGTTAAAAACAATTATTTCGTCGGCATCGCTGTTATATTTCTTGGCAAGAGACTTTATCGTGTCTCCCTTTTTTACCACATATTGTATCCCTGTTACCGGCAAAATAACCAAAACGTCTCCGGCCTTAATCAGGTCTCCGCGCTTTAAATTGTTCGCCCAATATATCGTATTGACGCTTACCCCGAACATATCGGCAATTTTCGAAAGGTTATCGCCTTGGTGAACGGTATAAGTGGTAATTTGATCAAGTTTATAGGTATCAATATCGGCAAAACTGCCCATCGGGCCGACCACCGGCAAAAGAGCCGAGTCGGCAACAAAATTCAACGCCGCCCCACCTACCGCCATAGCATCGGCCGGGTCAGAAGATTGCGGGGCTTGAAGCAAAGGCATATTTTGTGAATTGTAAGAGGGTTCGCCTGCCTGTCCTCCAAAAAGATTATCAAAAAAGGAAAAGAGACCTGCATTTGCCGACCTTACCGGCGGGATTAACGCAACCAAGACTAAAACGGCCAAAAAGCCGTTTGAAACGAGCCAAAATACCCTCTTCCAATGTGCCTTATTCAAAATAGATTTTAGATTAAGTTCTAATTAAATGGAGCTACCTTTTTGAGCAAAAAACCTTTACTTATCAACACTTTTTGCTCATAGTGCGTCCGGCCAGCCAATACCTAAAAGTTAGCATTTTGGAGGTCAAATAGCAACCAAAGTTATCCACCCGTGTTAAGATATTCCCATGTTAGATTCCTCATTAAATAAGGAACAAGAAGAGGCGGTAAAGACGACTAACGGCCCTGTCTTGGTCATTGCCGGAGCGGGGGCAGGTAAAACCAAGGTCATTACCGAACGAGTCAAGCGCCTTATCGCTTCCGGCATACCGGCGGAGCGCGTTTTGGCGGTAACTTTTACCAACAAGGCAGCCGGAGAGATGAAAGAGCGTGTTGCAACCGCAGGCCCATTCATCGGCACGTTCCACGCCTTGGGACTTCTGCTTATAAAAGAAAACCTAGAAAAACTAAAGATTTCCAAGAACTTTACGATAATCGACGAAGATGATGCCTTGAAGCTCATCAAAGACTCGTTAATAGAAATGAGCAAAGACCCGAAAGACTTTGAGCCGGCAAGGTTAAAAAACCAGATATCGGGCATGAGAAACCGGCTTATCACGGAGGAAGACTTTGCCGGCGACCCCTCATATGGCGGGGCAGGTGGTTATTTTGGAGAAATTCTTGGCGCCGTCTGGAAACTCTATGAAGCCAAGAAAAAACAGCAAAATTTTTTGGATTTTGATGACCTGCTCTTAAAGCCAACCCTTCTCTTAATGAAAGACAAAGGCTTCCGCGCTCTTTACCAAAACCGCTGGCAATATCTCCATATCGACGAATATCAAGATACCAATGAAGTCCAATACACGCTCTCCAAAATTTTGGCAGAGCGCCACCGCAATATCTTGGCCGTGGGCGACATAGACCAGGCTATCTACAGCTGGCGGGGAGCTGATTTCAAAAATGTTCTTAATTTTCAAAAAGATTACCCTGATGCCAAGATCATAACATTGGAAAAAAATTACCGTTCAACTGATATCATATTGGAAGCTGCGAATTCTCTTATTTTAAACAATAAAATGCGGCTCCCAAAAAAATTGTGGACTGAGAAAAAAGGCGCATCCGCTATAAAAATAATTTTCGCGGAGGACGAAAGAAAAGAAGCGGAGATGGTTGCCGGAGAAATCCGGGCGCTCTATGGCGCAGAGCGCGAAAGCCTGTCTTTCGCCAAAATGGCCGTGCTCTACCGCACCAACGCGCAATCGCGTGCCGTTGAAGAAATTTTTTTAAAAAGGAATATTCCTTACCGCATAATCGGCGGTGTAAGATTTTACGAAAGAAAAGAAATCAAAGACATTCTTGCCTACATTAAATTCGCCTTAAACGAACACGACGAAATAAGCAAAAAAAGAATATTAAATGTTCCTCCGCGCGGCATCGGCAAAACTTTAATGCAAAAAATATTGGCGGGGATAGTTTTGAAGCCGGAAGAAGAAAAAAAATACGCAAATTTTAAGAAAATTATCTCCGAAATAAAAGAAGATTCCGCAAGGCTACCTCTCCACGATTTTTTAAAAAACGCGATAAAAAGGGCCAATTACCGCGGTTATATTGATGACGGCACGGAAAAAGGAAGCGAGCGATGGCAAAATGTCGGAGAACTTTTAAGCATCGCCAAAAAAATATCCCTCGGCCGTAGCCCTACGGGCGAGGCTGTCGGCGGAGGAACAATTGAAGATTTCCTGGAACATGTCGCGCTCTTCGCGGTCGATGATAAATATGAACCGGCAAAAGAAAAAGTAAGCCTAATGACAATGCACACCGCAAAAGGCTTGGAGTTCGACGCGGTTTTCATCGTCGGGCTTGAAGAAGGCCTTTTTCCGCACTCGCTCTCTATAGAACCGGCCGACTTGGAAGAAGAGCGTAGACTTTGTTATGTTGCAATAACGCGCGCGAAAACGCACCTCTATCTTACTTACGCCGCGCGGAGAACTCTCTTCGGCGAGCGCGTGGCAAATTTGCCCTCCAGATTTTTAAAAGAAATTCCGGAACATCTCGCGGAATATATTTCATTCCCCGAAGAGACCGATGAAAACGGAATTTTGGAAAATATTATAGAATATTAATTATGCTTGCGAAAAAACATTTAGGCCAGCATTTTCTCAACAACAAAAAAATTTTGAGGTTGATGTGCGATGCCGCCGAGCTATCCAAAAAAGACACCGTTCTTGAAGCAGGGCCGGGCCTTGGCACACTAACGGAAATTTTGGAGCAGCGCGCCAAAAAAGTTATTGCTGTTGAAAAAGACAGGGATTTAATACCTGCTTTAAAAGAAAAATTTAGAAACTACAAAAGGGTGGAAATTGTTGAGGGGGATATTTTGGTGGTTGATCCGCCACTTGGCGGCCGAGCCGCCAAGTCATATAAAATCGTTGCCAATATTCCTTATTACATCACGTCACATTTTTTGAGAAAATTTTTAGGAGGAAATCCGCCAGCTGGCGGAAAACCTAAGCTCATGGTTTTGATGATACAAAAAGAAGTCGCTAAAAGAATTGTGGCAAAAGACGGCAAAGAATCCTTGCTTTCGCTTTCAGTAAAAGCTTACGGAAAACCTGAAATAATCAGAATTGTCCCACGAGGCGCTTTTTCGCCTCCCCCAAAGGTTGATTCGGCGATAATAAAGATAATCATAACCCCCCCCACCCCCCTTACCTTAAGGGGGGCGAAAGAGGAAGATATTTTAAACCTTGCCCGCCTCGCCTTCCAAAAAAAGCGCAAAATGCTCCGCCAATCCATCGGCAAAAAGGTAAATTTACCTCCGCAATACGAAACAAGCCGCCCCGAAGAGCTTTCTCTCGAAGATTGGGCCAAAATTCTAAAAAACGGGCTTATTACGCATTAACTAAGTTATGCACAAGCCACTTTAAGGCCCGGTAATGGTAAAATATAGGAGGTGTAATGGATTATCTTCCAAGCAAAAAATTTGTAATGCCGGTTGTCTCAATACTCGTTATAATTCTCGCGGGTTATTTTGTGCATCTTATCTGGACAAGCGTGGCAAAAACCACTGAAACATCCCAAAAAAAGAGCGTCGCCGGCGCGGACTATGCGAAAGCCCTGGCTGATGCCGGCGCGGACTCCGACAACGATAATTTGAAAAACTGGGAAGAGGTTTTGTGGAGCACCGATGTTTTAAAAGCTGACACTGATGGCGATGGCACTTCAGATGGCGATGAAATAAAAGCAAGCAGAGACCCTCTTATTGCCGGGAAAGAAGTGGCTCCGCCAGCTGGCGGAGGCTGGACCGATGCATTCCAAAAACCCGAGACGCTTGCCGTCAAATCCGGAGACGGAACAATAACGCTAAACTATACCCAGCAATTCGCCGCAACTTTCGCAAATAGCTATTTTGCGCTTAAAGGAGCGGCCGGCGGAGAAGCTCTGACCGACCAAACCAAAGAGGCTCTCGCGAACGGCATGGTAAAAGAAGTTGAAAAAAGCGCGGCCTCTTATAAAGATGTTTATACGGAGAAAGACCTGAAAATATCGCAATTCGCGGGAGTCCGGACATATTTGGCCGATCTTAGCGACGCTTTTGAGAAAAATTTTCAAAATGTTACGGAGATGGAAGTGTCCTTTGTAACGGCGATGGCAAAGTCCGGAGATTTTTCACAAGTTGGGAAGCTGGATGAAAATATCGCCGCGTATAAAAGAATGGTTGAATATTTAAAAAAGAGAGAAGCCCCCTCCGCGTACGCAAAAATACACTTGGCCCTTTTAAACATAATGAACAACACCGCAATAGCGGTAGATATGCTGAAACAAACAAAAGAAGACCCTTTGCTCGCGTCCGTCGGAATACAATTTTATTATAACCAAGCAGGAAGAGGCCAACAATTTTTCTTGGACCTCGATAAACAAACAAAAGCCGACGGCATTGACCTCGCCGACGGCCAAGAAGGAACATTTTTTAATAGATATTTTGTTAAACAAAACTAGCTATTATGTTAAATAAAATAAAATCGTCTTGGTTCAAAATTCCCATCGTGTTTCTTTTGCTTTTGACGCTTGTCCTTTCTTCCGTCCCATACCGCGCCAAAGCGGCTTATCCGGTATTTGATGTGATTGATAGCGTCATTACGGTAATTAATTTGATAAAAGAAACATTTCTCCAAATGACAATGGTCGGACTCCAGACATCAATGGTCAGCGAGCTCGCGATTTTAAATTCAATGCAGGCCTCCCAACACCTAAAAGAAGTTGGGATTCCGCCGTGGTTGCCGGTTCCTTCGTCCTTTTTACCCGACGACAATCTGGACGCTTTTGGCTGGATAATC
>JAUSHV010000003.1 GCA_030648495.1 bacterium | reverse complement strand
TTATCCACATTGCCAATTGCCAAGGCCTGTCTCGCGCCTCTATAATAGGGGATATGTTTAACATAAATTTTATGGGAGGCGATTCTTATGAAGCGCCTGCCGGAGAAGGGAGACTTTTCTTCCAAAAAGCCGCTGAATGGTGCCTTATTGCGATAGCTTTTCTATTACCAATCTGGTTTTGGCCAAATACGCTTTCCGCGGTCGAATTTAATAAAGCGCTTATGGTTTCGGCGCTGGTCTTTATAGCTTTCTTATGTTATTTGGCACAAGCTATCACATCAGGCAAGATAAAGATGCATTTTCACTGGTCGTTTCTGTTGCTATTGGGTGCTCTTATAATTTGGCTTGCCTCGGCTCTCACTTCCCAGTTTTCGGGCGGATTATGGGGTCTTGGCGCAGAGCCCACGTCTTTTTTATCGCTTCTTATTTTTACTCTGTTTTTTCTGTTGATTGGCGCGGTGTTTGATAGTATTGAGAGCCTCTTTAAAGTTTTTACAGCGATCTTTTTGGGCTTTGCTTTGCTGACGCTTGGTTCACTGTTTTCGGTTTTCGGGTGGATGAAATGGATGGGAGGGCTTTTTTCCGATCCCACATTCAATACCATCGGTTCATGGAATAGTTTGGCCTTGGCGGAAGGATTTTTTATACTCATGCTCTATCCTTTAGCCGCGCATTTGCGGGGCACGATGCGCATTGTATCGAATATTTTCTTGGCGCTCGCGCTCATTCTTATGGTTGCGATAAATTTCCAGCTCGCCTGGATTATAACCGGATTCTTTGCTCTTGTAATATTAAGTTATGCGATTTGGAGAAGAAATGTTTCGTCCGCCACTATCGCCATACCGGCGATTATAATCTTTCTTTCTATTTTTGGTATTTTGAAACACGATACCATTGTTGCGTTTACTGTTGCTGCGCCGGCTGAAGTAGGCGTAAATTATCAGGCGACTATAGATGTTGCTAAGGGAGCCTTGGGAAAAAACATGCTTTTGGGCCCCGGCCCCGGAACTTTCGGATATCTTTGGGATCTCTATAAGCCGGCAGCCGTCAATAACACTATTTTCTGGCAAATCAGATTTTCAAGCGGAGCTTCATATCTTTTGACAATGCTTGCCGAAACCGGATTGCTGGCAGGGTTGATGTTCTTGGTATTTTTAATAATGGCATGGTATTTGGGTATTAAAGTTACTGCTACGCAATTCGAAAAAATGCCCGCGGCGATTTCTTTGGCGTCTTTTCTGATGCTTTCTTATATGTTGGTTGTCTGGTCGTTTTACCCGGTGGGGTATACTTTGGCTGCGCTTGGTTTTTTATCGTTAGGGTTTGTTTCATCTCTAGCTCATATATTGGGAAGTATCCGTACTTACAAATTTTCACTTTTCGGTGAGGGACCAAAAGGTCTTGTTTCGGCCATGGCCGTCGTAGTTCTCATTATTGCCAGTTTTGGCGGAATTTATCTCTCGGTTTCAAAATATATCGGACAAGCGACTTTTGCGGAAGGACTGAGTGCGTTCAATAAAGACGGCAATGCTGATAAAGCCGAATCCCAATTGTTGCTAGCCGCGCGCTCAGAACCGAGAAATGATGTTTATTTCCGCAATTTGTCACAGCTATATACGTTAAAGGCCCAGCTTTTACTGCAAAATAATTCTACCCCGCGCGATCTTTTGGGTTCGCAGTTTAAAGATATTTTAGACAAAGCAATAAGCGCCAGCCAGCAAGCGTTGAATAAAAATCCGATGGATTACCAAAATTACAGGGTTTTCGGAAAAATTTATGAGTTTTTGGTTCCTTTGAATGCTACCGGAGCGCTGGATGCCGCGATAGCTCAATATGATGAAGCCATAAAACACGCACCGACGAACCCTCTATTGTGGGACGACAAAGCTACGGCATATGTTGCCGATGCAACTACGCGCAAGGATTTTTCTCAGCTCAAAAAAGCCGAAGAAGCCTTGCAAAAAGCAACCGACTTGAAGCCAGATTACACGGAAGCACATTTCCTTTTGGCACAAATTTTTGATGCCGAAGGCAATATTGCCGAAGCAATAAGGAGGTCTGAAGCTGCGGCGTTGCTTTCCCCCAACAACATCGGAAGCCTTTTCCAGCTCGGACTTCTTTATTACAAAGCAAATAGGTTGGACGATGCAAAAATAATTTTTGAACGCGCGGTTTTGATAAACGATAATTATTCAAATGCCAGATATTTCCTGGGTTTAATCTATGACAGACAAAAGAGAAGCGCCGATGCCATCACTCAATTTGAAAAGATTGCCGTTCTTAATCCTGACAACGGCGAAGTAAAGACCATTCTTAATAATTTGAAGGCCGGCAAGAGCGCGCTTTCTTCCATTGTGCCGCCTCAAATCGCTCCTGAAAAAAGAAGCCAGCCTCCGGTTTCGGAAACCTCCGGCAGCAAAGGACCCAGCGGACGGTGACATCTTTAGATGTCACCCCGCCATCGGCGGGATTATTGCTAAAGCAATAAAAAAAGTAATAGCAAAAAACTCCCCGCATCCGCCAGCCGGCGGAGCGGGGAATTTTTTTGTTTTAATAATCGCAAAAAATGATGTAGAATTAGCTTAAGATGATGACGCGGTTTGGGAAAATTTTTAATCGGGAACATTCAAATATCCATCATGCGGCGTTTTGGCTCGCGATGTTCGGGATATTGGCGGATATTTTGGGATTGTTCCGCGACAGGCTTCTCGCCGGAATGTTTGGAGCTTCGCGCACTCTGGATATTTATTACGCGGCTTTCCGCGTACCGGATTTTATCTACACTCTTATGTTGCTTTTTACTGCTTCAACCGCAATAATTCCGATTTTTCTCGAAAAATATGCCGAGAAAAAAGACAGCGCTGCCGCGGAAGCTTTCTTGGGCTCGCTTATTTCTTTTTTTACAATTCTTATTATCGTGCTTGCGGCCGTTGCCTTTTTTCTCATGCCGTTTTTCATGTCGCTTTTTTTGCCCGGGTTTTCCGCCGGCGATTTGCATACGGCAGTCTTATTGGGAAGAATTTTGCTTCTTTCGCCGATATTTCTGGGGCTTTCAAATATAATTTCAAGCGCAACGCAGTCATTTAATCGTTTTTTTGTTTACGGCCTATCAGGAGTTTTTTATAATATTGGCATTATTGTCGGGATAGCCGTGTTTTATAAATGGTTCGGACTTATGGGGTTGGCTTACGGAGTGGCTTTGGGGGCGTTTTTGCATATGGCGGTACAGCTTCCTTCACTCTCTAGCGTCGGCATCAGGCCAAAATTCACGCTCAAATGGGATAAAGATATCAGGCATATCGCCTGGCTTTCATTGCCGAGGACCTTGGGTCTTGGTATTTCACAAATTACGCTTACGGCGTTAACCGCGGTCGCTTCGGTGCTTGCTTCGGGCAGCATTACGGTTTTTAATCTGGCTTTGAATTTACAGGGAATACCGATAACAATAATCGGACTTTCGTATAGCGTTGCCGCGTTCCCGGCTTTGGCATCGTTTTCTTTAAAGAAAGCAAGAAGTCGTTTTGAAGAACATTTTAACTCCGCATTTTTGCACATACTTTTCTGGGCTTTGCCTTTTTCCGTGCTTCTGTTGGTTTTGCGCGCCCAGGTTGTAAGAATAATTTTAGGAAGCGGCAATTTTAGCTGGTCGGACACAAGGCTTACGGCCGCGTCGCTTTTTATTCTTTCGTTGGCTGTAGTGTTCCAAAGTTTATTTTATCTCCTGGTCCGCGCTTTTTATGCCGACGGTGAATCTTGGAGGCCGCTCATAATTAATTTGATTTCCGCGCTTCTTTCTTTGGGAGCGGCGTTTTGGTTTGTAGGCGCTTTGGCACACGGAGGTTTTTTGTACGATTTTTCAAGGAATCTATTTAGGCTGCCGGACATAGAGGATATTAGGGTTTTGGCTCTCTCTTTGGGAATGCTTGTCGGAGCTGCTTTAAATTTTATTTTTCTATCTTTTACTTTCCGGGTAATTTTCGGATGGTTTCCGGCAAAAGGCTCTTTGAGAAGCGTATTAGAAATATCTGCCGCCGCGGTTTTCGGGGGTATCGGTGCTTATTGGGGCCTCAATGTTTTTGCTTATGTTTTTGATCTGCATACTTTTTTCGGCATTCTTTGCCAGGGATTTTTTGCCGGGATTTTGGGAATTTTAATCGATATAGGTATTTTGTGGATATTAAAAAACCGACAGCTGCAGGAAATACATAAAAGTCTGATGGCCGGATTTGAAGAGCCCCCCAAAGATATTCATCAGGTCGCGGCTCCCGAACCAGAAAAATTGCCGTAATCTTAGAAAAGCATTAGTATCACTATTGAAGTATGGAATCTAACATACGAAATTTTTGCATCATTGCGCATATTGATCACGGAAAATCCACTTTGGCTGACCGTATGCTTGAGGTAACTAAAACGGTTGAAGCCCGCCTTATGCGCGAGCAATTTTTAGATATGCACCCGCTGGAGCGCGAGCGCGGAATAACCATAAAAATGCAACCAGTTAGAATGAAATACTCTAACGAGTCGGGGTCTGAATACATATTAAATCTTATCGATACTCCGGGCCACATTGATTTCAACTATGAAGTTTCGCGTGCGCTCGCGGCTGTGGAAGGCGCGGTGCTTTTGGTGGATGCAACACAAGGTGTGGAGGCGCAAACTTTGTCCAACGTAGAGCTGGCGCGCACATTGAAGCTGGCAATCATTCCCGTGGTAAACAAGATTGATTTGCCCCAGGCGAGAGTCGCGGAAACAAAAGCGGAGATAAGAAATTTATTGGGCGTGGAAGATGAGGAAATTTTGGCGGTATCAGCAAAAACCGGAGAAGGCGTGGAAAGGCTTTTGGAGGAGATTATAAAAAAAATTCCGCCGCCAGAATTTGGCGCCCGGGACGCCAAGTTGTCGGGAGGCGGCCCGGTCGCCCAAACCCGCGCTTTAATTTTTGATTATGAATATTCGACACACAGAGGAGTCATAGCACATGTAAGAATTTTTGACGGAGAAATTAAAAAAGGCTCAAAGTTAAAACTTGCCGCAAGCGGCGAAATTTTTACCGTGGGAGAGATAGGAATATTTAAACCGGCTCTTTCGGTGTCAGATTCACTTGGCGCCGGGGAGATAGGATATGTAGTTACGAATATAAAGGAAGCAAAAATTGTCCGGGTTGGAGATACTATTTTGAACGCATCATCGCAAAGAGAGGCTCTTCCGGGATATAAAGAAATAAAACCGGTGGTTTTTTCTAGCGTTTATCCGGAAGACCAGGATAAATTTGAAGATTTAAAACGGGCGTTGGAGCGCTTGAAGCTCGTGGACAGCGCGTTATTTTTTGAGGAAGAATCGTCGGGCGTTCTTGGGAGGGGATTTCGTTGTGGTTTTTTAGGAATGTTGCATTTGGAAATAGTTGTCGCAAGACTGGAGCGGGATTTTAAAGTAGAAACGATTGCCACAACTCCGAGCGTAAAATACAAAATAATCACGCGTAAGGGAGAAATAGAGATTTATTCTCCGCACCGATTTCCGGACGAAAGCGAAATAAAAGAAATTATGGAGCCGTGGCTCAAAATTGAGATATTGCTTCCTCCGGACAAACTTGCCGGGGTAATTAAGCTTTTGAACGAACACGAAGTCGAAGTCGGGGATACGAGCAGATTTTCTGATACGCGGCTCAAGGTTGAGGGTAAGATGCCTTTGCGGGAGCTGATGCGCGATTTTTTTGATGAACTAAAAAGCGTTTCGTCGGGTTACGCTTCGCTAAATTATGAACAGGATGATATGCGGAAGGCCGATTTATCGCGTTTAGATATTTTGGTGGCGGAGGAAGCCGTCCCGGCTTTTGCAAGGATAGTGCCACGACGCAGGCTGGAAACGGAAGCAGAGGCGGTTGTTGAAAAACTTTATCACATTTTACCTAAAGCGTTGTTTGCTTTGAAAATCCAGGCCAAGGCCGGCGGGCGCATTTTGGCTTCGCGCACAATAAAAGCGGCCTCTAAAGATGTTACACAGCACATGTATGGAGGCGACCGTACGCGCAAAATGAAACTTTGGAAAAAACAAAAAGAAGGCAAAAAACGCCTCTCCGCCGAAGCCGACTACGACATCCCTCCAGACACATATCTGAAGTTGATGAAAAAATAAAAGCGTGCTATAAATCTTTTAGGTTGCTGCTGAAAAATAAGTAAGCTGTGCGGATGCCACGGACGTATCTGTGGCAAAGCGTTCTTTAACAATAGTCATCGGCTCTTGGACGGCTCCGATTTAGTCGGAGAAGTCGCAACGAGAAGATAAGGAGAAAAAAGATGGAAGATGTTTTTAGCGAATTATGGATGGCGGATCTTAATTGTAAATTGGATTCAGCCAAGCAAAACATCGCAGATTTGGTTTACTTGATGCCAACGAAATTGGGATCTAAATTCGGCATATTTTTGGAAAATCCGCAAAATCTTAATTTAATTCCCATGAATTGTTATGATAAGGCGCACAGGCTGGAAATGATCAAGTGGAATTTGGGCGTGCACATTCTCGTTGATGCTAGTTACAGAGGCCAAAAAAACGCTGCGTTGTCTTGCCTTCAAGATTCTGATTCAGAATATTTTAAGACAGACATGGATTTTGTCGTAGAAATATGTGTAGGATATCAAACGGCATACGGATTGAGAGTATGCGTTCAAAATTTTCGCATAGACCAGAATTTTATAAAAAATATGCAGGAAATGACCTTTTTAAGCGATAATATAATCAGGGAAAGTGTAGTGAGTTTCATCAAGTCCATATCGAATAATTTAGGCAAGGTCGCCTCCAATTTTCTGTACGATCTGGTCCAAAGTAATTATGGGCCTGAGGCAGCATGGATTATTTATAAGGGGTATTCTATGTATCGTGGATTCCGCCAAAAAGAGGAAGAATATTGTCAAAAAGAAACAGAATGTAACGAATCGAGCGCAAAATTGTACGACAAGGATGGTTGCGTGCCTATTATCAATGCTACTCGTGTGAACTTACTAAGAATCGCCAGGGGACTAAAAAACACAAAATCTTTTGCTAAAAGTAAGGCTATCAAAGAACTGCGTGAGGATTTGGAAAAAGCTGAGGAAGATCTTCATAAATTAGTATTAAGTATTTATAAAAATTAATAATAAAAACCCGGGACTTTGGTCCGGGTTTTTTTGTTTTAATCCATTCTGTTGCGAGCTTTGATATAGGGCGAGACGCGCTCAATGGCGAGAGCATAGCCTGCTTCTCTATAAGGAATATTGTATTTTTTTGCCGTCTTGATAAGAGCTAAGCCGTTTTCTTTGAATATGGCCTGTAAAGCAGTTTTAACGCTTGTCTCGTTGTTTTCAGGAATATATATTCCTGGGTTGTCATGAAATTTTCTGGTATTCCGCGCCCATTCAAAATAGGAGACGATAACGCCACCGGCGTTTGCATAGATATCAGGTACAACTTCAATTCCGCGTTGATTTAGAATTTCGTCGGCTTCTGCAAAAGTCGGCCCATTAGCACCTTCAGCCATCACCTTGAAATTCATAACCGACGCCACGCCCGCGGTAACAACCCCTTCCATCGCGGCAGGCACAAAAATATCTGCGCCAATGGTCATTAATTCATCGAAAGATACTTTCATGTATGCAGGCGAAACACTTTCAAAGCCGTTTATTGTCTTATATTTATTTGTCTTCGCGGATGTGAATTCAGACATTTTATTGATATCCAGGCCTTTGGGGCAATAAACGCCTCCGAACTGATCTGCTACTCCGATTACACTGATGTTGTATTCATCAGCTAGCGCGCAGAAGTTGGAGCCGACATTACCAAATCCCTGGACTATTGCCGTTTTCTTTTTAGGCAGTTTAATTTCGCCGGCATTGCAAAATGTCTGAAGCGCCAAATGCATTCCGAGACCAGTCGCGGATTCTCGTCCGAGGATACCGCCTTTGTCAATTGACTTTCCGGTTACAACTCCCTCGCCGATGATGTTGTCGCCCGTGTAGTCGATATAATAATCGCGAATCCAATCCATGATTACCTTAGTTGTTCCGACATCAGGCGCCATAACATCGATTCTCGGGGACATTATTCCTCTTTTAATCGCTCTTTTAGCGAATTGAAGAGTAACGTCTTCTAGTGTATCCTTTGGCCAATTGTATGGATCAATCGCAACGCCACCTTTTGCGCCGCCATGGGGCAATTGCATTATCCAAGATTTGATGGACATTTCTATCGCATGGGATTCCATATTTGAAAGAGTAACGTCGGGATGAAATCGCAACCCACCCTTCCAAATATCAGCAGGGTCAGGCTTTCTATGCCAGACTCGCACAGCTTTGAATTTTTTCGGGATTTTCTCAAGAGGATTTGCTGGATTTGGGACTTTCACATTAATGCTGATGGAAAATCTTTCCTCGGGCTCGACTAGTTCTTCGAGCATCCAGTCCGGTACTATTTTAGAACCAAGATTTTGAGCGGCTTTTTCAATCCGAACTCGGACATTTTTAAGTGCATCTGTTGCCATTCTTCTCTCCTTTTCAACGAACAACCCCTATGCGAAATAGGGCAGTATCAAAAAAGCGACCATCGAGAGCGTCACGAGTATTGTGACGATATTCCAGACGATCTTAACTTTTTTAACATGTCGTTTCATGCTATAAAAATAGTATAATGTATACGCGGGATTTTCAAGAGCGCAAAAAGTTTGAGCATTTTTTCTACTCGTGGGGTTCAATTTTAGCCTCGGTGCTTTTTTTAGCCATAGTGTTTTCGGGGGTTGTCGGCCTCCGGCACAAGGAGCGTGCATTGAAAGCAGAAATAGCGACTTTAGATGCGAAAACGGTAGAAATTAAAACAGCTCGCGAAAAGAATACCCGAAAGCTTCAGGCTCTGGATACACAAGAAGGAATTGAGGAAGAGGCGCGCGGAAAATTCAATTTAAAAAAAGAAGGAGAGGAGATGGTGGTTTTTTTGGATGAAAAGGGCTTTGCCGAAGGGAAACGGGGATTTTGGAGCAGTGCCGAAGCTTCCACGGCGCGCATTTGGCAAAACCTGAAAAATTGGTTAGGATTCTAAGTACTTATGTTCCCGAAATTTTTAAAGAAGAAATACACAATAATTTTGGCGGCTGTTTTCTTATTGGCAGGCGCGGCAATTTGGTTTTTCGGTTTTGCGCCTGTCATGAGTGTAGAAGGCAAAAATGTGAGCATGGGCGAATTTTCAAAGATTAAATCAGCAATTTCTCGTTATGATGAAGTATCTCATGCCGTTGGAACATCTACTTTGCCTGTTGAGGTCAATAAACGAGTTTTAGGCAATATTATCGACAGGGCGCTGACTGACGAACTTATTCAAAAGGTTGATTCGTCTATCAATCAAAAGGCTATAGATAGGGTCAACGAAACTGTATCAAAAAATACCACTTTTTCGCTTGCGGACGCCGCCGAGAAACTTTACGGTCTCTCCGAGCAGGATTTTAAGGACTTAGTACTTGTTCCTCTGACAAAAAAGAACCTTCTTTTGGAACACTTCAAAGATGATCCGGGTCAGCTCAACATTATATCGGACAACCTTGTCAAAACTGCGAATATAAAAATCTATTATCCCGGTTATAGCTGGGAGAACGGGGAAGTGAAGTCGAAATAAATATGTGCGTTTATTGTATCAAATCAGAACCTATTTTCAAAACAAACACTAATCGCACATCCGTGCGCTAAAGCGCCTCTGTGCGAAGCACAGAGCTTTTCCAAAAGGAAAAGGACGGATATGCGAATACAAACGCGGACTCAGAAAATGGAAACAAATATTTTGGGGATATAGATTCCATTTTCCTCGGCTGTGTCTTTTGGCGAGATTCCGAATTCTGCCCGCAGGGGGTTTGGGGGAATGCGGGCGGGCTATTTTGGAACGAAAGTATGTGCATTATTATGGTATATGGTATAATGTAAATTAAGGGAATCCCCAGTTTTATATTTTTTACTTTTAATTTATGTTATAATTAAAATAGTATGAACACATACACAGTCACAAATTTTTTTAGGCATCGTTACGAGAGAGAGAGAGAGAGAGAGAGAGAGAGAGAGTAAAATCGCTTCGCGATTTTACTCTAGAATCTCATAATTTTTATAGTCCTGAAAGGCGCTATTTTTATAGTGCTTTTTTTGATTTGGGCAAAAGGTCGAAAATAAAAAACAATTTATATGGTCGTATAGAAATATAAAAAATTAATAAAATATAATTTATCAAATATGAACAAATTAGTCAAAAAATTGTTAGAAAAATTAAATATCGTTCTGGCGTTAACGCTCGTGGTGGTGATAGCTGGAGGATTGAGCGGCGCGACTTATGTCTTGGCGGGTAACACATCCACTCAGAGCGCATCAACTGCCTCGGCGACCACTATAACCGTAGTTGGCAAAGTAGCGGATACTGCCATAACCACAATCACATTCCCTCAGGGCGCGCCTAGTGCTACGATTTCCATCCCTTACAACGATATAGATACCGTGACTGATGCCCAAGTCCTCAGCGGATCCGTCAGCGAACCAGTGGTGAGACTTAAGAACACTTCGGGTGGGACCTTAAATGTTACACTTGAGATAACCACTTGGACAAATGGCATTGCAGCATCCGAGGGTTATGGGCTGGTGGTTACTACTGATACTACTATTGCAACTATCACTGATACTAATCTATCCACCACCGGCAACGCTGCCAGCGTTGCTACTGCAATAGGGATAACCACTGGCGCCTACAAGGCCCTTTATTTGGAGCTAGTTTTGAGTGCTTTGGCCGGAAAAACAGGAACTTCAACGCTTACTGTTCTGGGAGAAACGCCTTAAACCTGCAATAACTAAAAAATATGTACTACAAAAACACTACATTATTTGTTTTATTACTTGGTTTGCTATTTATCTCTGGCTCTATTGCGTTGGCAACATCGGTTGACCGAATGTCGCTTGTCAATCTGGAGGGCTACCCTGGCAAAACCACAAAAGCGGAAATAACATTAGAGGGAACTGACCTAGGAGAAAGGTCGGGTTTTTGGTATACCCATTACAAAAAAATGGAGGGAGATAATGACAGAATGGACATTACTTCTTGGATTACAGTTGAACCGAAGGATTTCACCATCAAACAGGGAGAAACAAAAGTTTTTACTGTTAAGGTAAAAATACCAAGAAATGCGGAATTGGGATTGTGGGGCGCGACTTCCGAAGAGGCGGGCAAAGAAGGCCACTCAAACGAGCGAAGGACATATATCGTGTTCAAAGACGCCCCGGCCGGTGGAAATGTATATTCCGGGCTTTTAATACCAATCTCTGTGAAGATTTTGCTGAGTCCAAATCCATTAGCGCCGGTGATAAATTTTGTTATGCAAAATATTATTGTTATCGTGTTATCTATCGTTATTCTTGTATTGATAGGAAGGCCTTTGTTAAAAAGAAGAAGAAAGTAAATTGGTAAGCGAAAATATTTTCTCTATATCAAAAAAATTTGTCATAATTTTATTATGCGTAGTATGTCTAAAAAAATTTCACAGATTATTTTAATATTTACGCTTTCATTTGGCTGGATTTTTTCCGGCTGGCCGCTGATTTTGTCATATGCCCAAGAGGCGACAACGCCGGAGGCAACTTCAACTCCTGAATCTTTGATAAATGAAATTGAAGAGGAAGAAGCGCCAGCCGAGGAAGTAGCACCGGTATTCTCCGCGCCGTCGGAGCCGTCACCCCCAGCGCTTAAAGAAAGAAAATTAAATAAGAAAGTCCGGCTTGATAAAAATGCCAGTCATTCCTGCGCCGCCAAAAATTTCAGTGTCAATCTTTCAGGTCAAAATCAGGCCAGTATTGAACTTGAATTTAATGGTTTGCGAAGCGACACCGAGGATATTGAAATCGGCAGTTTGCCGCTGGGTATTGATATTACATTTTTTAATAACGCCAACTATTCTTTCTCCCCCAGAAGAAGCGACAACGGAGCAGTGTTGCAAATTACCAACCAGCCCGGCTCGCAAAAAGGCAATTTCAGCATTCCTATAATTTATACCAGCGGGAATTCAGAGACGATATGCCAGATTAACATCATTAATCTATGAGTATTAAAAAAGCGGCACAATTTTTTTTAGTGTTGACGCTCTCCACGAGCTGGATTTTTTCCGGCTGGCCGCAGATTTTTAATTTCCCGCCGAAAATTCAGGAAGCGCGGGCAGATGTGGCAACCGGTGACGGTAAGATAATTTATGGAGAAGGAACTGTAACCACCCCTCGCACCCGCGACTGGGCCGCGGGTGCTTTCACCGCTGAGGGCGATACTGTTGTCGCTGCGGCCACTATCCGTCATGTAATCACCAAAGCCGCGCCGACGCGCGACGAGATGATTGTGGGCATTCAGACAACTGGAGGTGTTTTATATATACAACGCTGGAATGGCACAAGTTGGTCTAATGAATGGAATGTTACGGTGGGTGATGGTAATCTTCCTCATTTTGATATTGCTTTTGAGAGCACTTCCGGGGATATGATGGTGGTTTATTCGGGAAATACCGCTACCGACGGACAAGAGTTGGTATATAGAATTTGGAACGGTTCCACATGGACCGCTGCAACAAACCTCGGCTCCGTGAGAACAACGGGTATCGTTGATGGTATTGCCATGGAGCGCCGTGGTGGCACTGATGAGATCGCTCTAGTATACGGAGACAGGAACTTCGATCTCTCGGCGAATTTTTGGGATGGCGCAACAAACGCGTGGAAAGGGGAGCCTGCGGCGGCACTCGAAGTAAGTTTGGCGAAAGTGGGAACCGCGACAACCTTAACAAACTTTTCTTTTGATTTGGAATTTGAATCTACTTCGGGAGAATTATTGATAGTCTGGGGTGCTGACGCGGTGTTGGACGGCAAACATGTGACCCGTGGCGCGGGACCAGCGGGTGCATGGGGGACCATTACTACTACCGCCGCCTTTCTCGAAGAGCCAACTGATGTGGAGCTTTCTGCCGATCCAAATTCAAACTACATTGCGTATGCCAACAGCACCGACAACGGTGCGGACTCCGATGCCATCGTCTGGACGGGCACCGCATGGGGTACGGCATTTCAGGTTGATGCATCAAATGATACGGTGGGTGCCGGCACAAGCAACAATGCCGTCAACTGGGTGACGAGTGGCGCCGAAGTCCGCGCGGTACTCACTTATGACGACGCCAATGCCGCTGGTATAGATTGGGCGGTTTATAATAAAAATACAAATGCTTGGGCTCTCCAAACCGACTGCACCACTGCGTGCTCATCACAGCCGGCGAGCGGTGACGATGCGATGCATCGCTTGCAACGCAATCCTTTTAATCAAGCTGAACTTCTTTTTCTTGGGATTGATAGTGGTAGCGACCTTTGGACAAAAAAACTTACTTTTGATGGTACCAATCTTACTTGGTCAAACGCCGATGGTGGGGTTGCCTTGGAAGCTACGATGTCCTCTATCACCGGCTTTTCGGCAGACTTTGCTTTTAATAGGTTTATTCCTACTCCAACATTTACTCAATCTGCTTATGGCTTTTTTAATAATACCGATTCCACGGATGTGGGGACGACGCTTGCGGCACAAGACACCGCGGCAACGCTTGGCTCAACCGGCGCGCTGTTCCGTTTGCGCATGCTTTTGCATATCGGCGTCAATCAATTAGCGTTAAGCGGAGAAACGTTCAAACTGCAATTTGCCCAGCAGTCCGGCACTTGCGACACTGCATTTTCCGGAGAAAGTTATGCGGATGTTACTGGAGCAACCGTGATTGCGTACAACAACAACGCAACACCCGCAGACGCGGATAACCTGACCGCGAACGCTTCCGACCCGACGCACAGCGCGGACACAATTGTGAATCAAGACTACGAGGAGCTGAATAATTTTACGAACTCCGTGGCCGCGATTCCTTCGGGCCAAGACGGCAAATGGGATTTTTCGCTTTTTGACAATGGCGCGAACGCTTCAACCGCGTATTGTCTTCGCGCAGTGCTATCCACCGGCACGGTTTTGGACACCTATACCCTCATTCCCCAAATCACCACTGCCGCAGGAGGCCCTTCAACTGCGATAGAGGTAAGAGCCCAAAATTATACCACTGCTGTAACAAGTATCACATTCCCTTCAGGAGCTCCCGGCGCTACGGTTTCGGCGCCAACCAATAGCGCGAGTAATACGCAAATATTTGGTGGCGCCGGTACCGCCAAGCCAGTGGTAACGCTTTATAATGGCGGCGGTTCTACTTTGACAATTTGGTACAACATCACCACCTTCACCAATAGCGTTGTGTCCAGTGAAAATTATCTCGTAAACGCCAAGGGGGCCGCATGCGCGGACGCAAGCTGTATCACCGGCTCCGCGACCTTTGGCGCAGACACGACTACCGGAACAACGATAGCTGTCGGCGCTGGCAATGAAAAGGACTTCTATCTAAAAATAAATCTTGGCTCTGTGGCGGCAAAGTCGGGCAACTCAACGCTTACCATTTTGGGAGAAGCGCTTTAATATGGTTACCTTTTCATATCATAATAAGATAATAATCGCCGTGGTATTTTTGATATTACTGACATTATTATCGTATCCTGTTTATGCTTCCGTTCAGGAAGCGAGCACAGCAAGTACGGTTCCCGGCGCACCGGTAAATCTTGCGGCAAGCATCAGTGATAGAAGTGTCGACCTGTCGTGGGCGGCGCCCGCATCGAACGGCGGTTCGGCTATCACGGACTATATTGTAGAGTACAAAACCACCGCCGGCAGTACATGGTTCACTTTTCCCGATGGAACCAATACCAATACCGTGGGTACCGTAACCAGCCTTGCCAACGATACTTCTTATGATTTTCGGGTTTCCGCTGTGAATGTCATCGGTCAAGGGCCAGCCTCGTCCGTCGTCTCCGGCACGCCCGGGGCGCCGGTGCTGGTGCTGATTCAAAGTTTCAGTAATTTAATAGTTCCGACTATTGGGACTCTGGTTCGCATAACCAATGAGGGGGTTACTGCATATGAATACCAATACACATGGTGCGTGACTAATTCAGCATCAAATTTTTGTGGAGGTGGCGATGATGTGTTTAGTTCGACAGGGGCAAAATTAATTCAGCCAGGTGCAAATTTTGATACAACACTTAATTCAACTGTTGGAACAGCAGGCAATTATTTTTTTCATATAAGTGTACGATTTGGTTCTGACTCATCAAAAGCAAATCAGTCATTTACCGCCGTGACTGCGCCTTCAGGTGGCGGAGGTGGCGGCGGCGGAGGAGGAGGCGGAGGTGGTGGCGGAAATCCTTCTTCCCCACCAGTTACACCAAGTGGAGTAAGTGTTGGTGCCGATTTGAATGGTGACGGCAAGGTAAATTCAGTTGATTTTTCAATAATGCTTGCTTTCTGGAAAACATCGGCACCATTTAAGAATCCGGGTGTAGATATTAATCGTGACGGACAGGTAAACTCTGTGGACTTTTCTATTTTACTTTATCAATGGGGTAAAACTCCGGTCGCAGTTAAACAACAATAATTATGTCTAAAATTTTTACATCATATCTTATAGCAGGAATCCTAGTAATGGTTTTTTTACTTATGCCACAGAATACATTTGCGGCAGAGCTAACTTTTAAAATTATCCAAAACACCGAGACTAGTGACAATGCAACCTTAGTGGAAGTTCGTATTGATCCACAATCAAAAAGTCTGAATGTGGTGGAAGGTGAAATAAGATTTTCTGGTTCTGTTTCAGACGGTTTATCGGTCCAGGTTGAAAATGGCCATTCTATTTTACCACTTTGGCCAACCTCACCACAGTATGATACAGATAAAAAATCCATCAGTTTTACAGGAGGAGTTCCGGGTGGATTCAGTAGTGAGGAGTTACTCTTTTACTTACGTCTTTCCCCAACACTAGATGGCGATTTAGACATTTTGTATGTCAATGGAAATGCATATTTAAATGATGGGAAAGGAACAAAAGAAACAGTTTTCTCAAAACCTATCAAAATTCATATAGGTGAAGGTCAATATCAAAAAGTAATTGGAGATTTTTTCAGTCTTATTGAAATAAAATATGTTATAATTATTTTACTAATTGTTGCTGTTCTTATAATTATTTTAAAATATGGATTTAAGAAAAAAATTAAACAATAAGATAATATACTACGTAGCTATATTTGCTGTTGGCGTATTCTTTTTTGGATACAACAGTGTAAGTGCGGCGACGTTACAAATTAATTCTAACTCCATAACAATGTCGCAGGGAGGTATTATGACATTGTCTGTTGTTTTGAATTCCGAGGGGGTGGCTATCAACAACGCAGAGGCAAAGATTGTATTTCCAAAAGATTTATTGGAAGTAGTTTCTGTAAGCAAAAGCGGGTCGGTGTTTTCTTTGTGGATAGAAGAGCCAACTTATTCAAATATAACAGGAACCATAACTTTTAATGGTGGTATTCCTACGCCCGGATTTAATGGTCAAAGTGGCACAGTCTTATTTATCGTTGTAAAAGCAAAGACGGCCGGTCAAGCTGATTTAATTTTTTCTGACGCCACTGTACGGGCGAATGACGGACTTGGCACAAATGTTTTAAATAGTAAAAATGGTAAAACTATAACGATTACAAGTAAAGTGGAGTATGCTCCTACGGAAACTCCGGCAGTAGCACCTTCAATTTTAGCTTTGCAAATAATCTCGCCCACCCACCCCGATCCTAACAAGTGGTATGCCGTGAGTAGCGCAAAGTTTAATTGGAATGTGCCAAAAGACATAACGGCTGTTCGCTTGCTCGTGGGGAAAATTCCGAACGCCATTCCTACAATAACTTATACTACGCCGATTAACTCAAAAGAGATTGCTGATTTAGCTGACGGTATCTGGTATTTTAGCGTACGCTTAAAAAATAGCGCGGGCTGGGGCGCGGTATCTCGTTTTCGCTTTCAGATTGATACCGCAAAACCCTCCAGTTTCAACATTACCGAAATTATTCGTAAGGATTTAATAGAGCCAAAAGCATCATTTATTTTTGATGCTAAAGATGATGTCTCCGGTATCGACCATTACGAAATTCAAATTGATGGAGGAAACGCGCAGATTTGGAACGATGACGGAACGAAAACCTACACAACCACCGTTTTAGAATCGGGTAAGCATGTGCTTATTGCAAAAGCAGTGGACAAAGCCGGAAATTCGCTGGCAAGTTCAGCAGAGTTTGTGATTGAGTCGCTCAACTCACCAACAATTACCGAATATCCAAAAGACTTGCAGAGCGGAGAACCTTTGATTGTTCGCGGTTCAACTTTTTCAAATAGCAAAGTGACGATTTGGCTCCAAAAAGAAAAGGACGACCCTAAAAGTTTTATCGTTCAAAGCGATCAAGATGGAAAATTCACCTTTACGGCTGATGAGAAATTGGGAGATGGCATTTACCGGTTGTGGGCAGAAGTAATTGATGCACGAGGCGCAAAAAGCTTACCGAGCGAGAAAATAACTATTGCGATAGCAAAACCGGCAATCCTTCGTGTTGGAAGTTGGGCAGTAAACTTGCTTGCAATAATAATCCCTCTTGTAGCACTGATATTTGTCCTTTTATTTATCGTCTGGTACGGCTGGCACAAGTTTTCACTTTTGCGAAAACGGATTAGAAAAGAGGTCCGCGAAGTAGAATCTACACTTCACCGAGCATTTGACACGCTGAAAGAAGATATACGAGAACAGATAAAGTTGCTTGAAAAAACTCGTGGCAGACGTCAGCTTACCGAAGAGGAGGATAAAATTGTAAAGCAACTCAAAGAAGATTTAGACACCGCAGAAAATTTTGTGAAAAAAGAAATTGAGGACATCAAAAAGGAAGTGAAATAGATTAAGTCCGTTTAATAAGGGAGTTGCCGATATGAAAATCGGCAAAGTTTTCATAATGCGCGCACGGGTGGGATAGAGTTTTTGTGTAATCACAAAAACTCTGGGGCAAGCACTAGTGCATTGCGCCTTCGGGAATTTCCGCTAGGGTGTCTGGGCTAAAGACGAGCGCCTGTGTGATATGAAATACTAAAATCTAATAGCGAAAGCGACACACTAAACACGGACATGAAAAACCTGAGAGGGGTTTGTGCGGCCGGGTGGGGTGAGCCCTGTCCCGCTCTGCGGGATGCGAGTGAAACGAGCACGAACCGAGGCAACGCACTGGGGAGAGGAGAATCCTCTCCCCAACCAGCTGCGGGTTTTTGCTTGAACGGCTCATTTCCTAGTATTTGAGCCGTTCGGCAAAATCCGCTCCTAGAACTGGCGCTCGTAGCCCTAGCGGAAATTCCCGAGGCGGATGCCGAGGGTGTATTC
>JAUSHV010000001.1 GCA_030648495.1 bacterium | reverse complement strand
ATCTGCTTTTATTTCATTATGCCTCGTCGGAATTATCAACTCTACCTCTATATTTTTATCGGTGCGTATTTGCGAAGCAAATGACTCGCACATTTTAGTAACCTGATAGCCGTGAGCTTTTTCCGTTGGTATTCGGAAGTTTGCCGCATAAATCAATTTTCTTACAGAATCCATGCGCTATTTTTCTAAAATAAAAACGTATCCGAGAGGATATTTTTCCTTAAGCTTCGGCCTCAATTTGATTAATACGATATCAAAATAATAATAAAAGGGCAGCAAAGCCAGCTTGATAATTCTCGGAAAAGGAAAAGAGGCAAGAATATTATAGCTTACGGCGCACGGACCCAAACCTACCTCAACGACGCGGATATTTTTAAAACCTGCTTCGCTGAATATATTGCGGAGCGCTTCCCTTGTATACCTGAAATAATCGTGAGGATCCGGATGATAACTCATCATAAAAGGCACAAAGCCCAGAACTTGCCGGCCAGGCCTTAAAACCCTTTTTATCTCGCCTGCCAAAAATCTGTAGTTGTAAATATGCTCAAAAAGGTTAAAAACCAAAACCTGGTCAATGGACCCTTCGGAATAAGGCAGCGGATCTTTTTCAAGGTCTATAGTTTTACCAATCTCGTGCAAACTTTTAAAATCAATATTGATGATCTCGGCACCCTCTTCTTTTTTTAAAAACTCAAAATAACTGGGATTTACTCCCCCACCTATATCTAAAACTTTCCCGCGAACAGAATAATTGGCCAGCTCCAAATTCATTAGAGTTCTTAAAAGACTTTTCTTGCGCCAAATTCCTTTGGCAATTTTTAATATCATGTATTTTTGAATAAATCTATAAATTCTTTAACGCCCCGGCTAATATCGAAATTTTTGGCGTGAGCTAAACATTCCGCGCGCGCTTTATCATATAACGCTTTATCGGATAGAAGTGTTTTTATTTTATCCCGGAAGCACTTTACATCTTCCGGTTTGCATAAAAATTGAGCAAGGTTTCGCGGAACTAATTCTCTAGTGCCGCCGACATCGGAAGCCACAAATGGCACCCCTGAAGCCATTGCTTCCAATATAACACGCGGAGAGCCCTCTTCGCGCGAAGGCATGAAAAATACATCGGCGGCATGGAAAAGTTTAGGAATTTCGCTGTTCGGAACTTTGCCTAACAAGACTATATTCGAGCGAGCGTGTTCCAAATTTCTCGCGCTTAACCCTCTCTCCGGGGGCTCCGACGCGTCTCCAAATTTGAAACTCGCTCGCTCTTTTAAATATTCAAGCTCCGGCCCATCGCCGACAACCAAAAACAACGTGTCGTCACCGAACCCTTTCGCAATTTCAGGAATCAAATCCGCGCCCTTGCGTTTGGAGAGATGATGAACGAAAAGTACAATGCGCGAGCCCGGCTTTGCCTCGGCACCAAGTTTTGCAAGGACACGCATATTCGCCTGCTGGCGAATTGCTCTGCTCGCGCCGTCGCGCCACGCAAGGTCTTGCAAAACCTGTGCCTTCGACAAACCTTCTAAACGCTCGCTTTTTAACGAATTTTCATTCAACCGATTTGTCGAAGGCGAAAACCTCTCAACATCCACCCAATTTGATACAACGCGGTATTCTTTTACGCCGTAGCGCACAACATACTCTTTTGCCAAAGACTCCGGCCCTGTCACCAAAATCGTATGCCTCAAAACAAACTTAAATAATTTTTCTTTAAACCGGCTCCTATTAAACAGCCACGGCATCCCCCGGTTCCAGTAAAAAATCCTCACTTGGTTGTCGGACAACCAAGTGGTCAGCCAAACAGCCAATGCCCCATAATAAGAATAATGAACATAAAAATTTTTATAGCCGGAAAGGCGGAGCCTTAAACAGATAAACAGCATTTCCAAAAATCGTAACGGCGGAAATTTAAATTTCTGAATATAGCAATTCGAGATTCTTAAATTTTGCTTAATTTGGCCAACATTCGATGTCGGACATTTTTCGACCACAACAAAGATATCCTGACGCTTGGCCACTTCTTTAATCAGCAGATAATTATAAAAAAAGTGGGTATCAGTTCCCTCTTCATAAAGTGGCAATATATAACAAACTTTTGGTTTGGCAATATCTTTAAGAAGCTTGGTGTGAAGCTCCAAATATTTTTCTTTAGACAGCGGGTTAGGAAAAGAATTTTCCGCGCCTTTTTTTAATTGCGCTAATTTTTCAGGACTCTCAATCAATTGCGATATCCGAAGTGCCAATGCACGGCTATCCCCGATCGGTACAATTGCCGCGTTAACACCGTCTTTTATAGTTTCATGTCCGGACACAACATCAGTCATTACAACCGGAAGGCCTGACGCCAAAGCTTCAATGGGCGCGAGCGGCCACCCTTCATAAAACGAGGTCAAAAGAAACAGGTTGACGGTTTTGTAGTAGGAAACCAGAGTTTCAAAATCCACCGCGGGCTCAAAAACAACACTGTCGCCCAGCTTGAGGCTTTGCGCATAATCTTGCAAATGTTTTTTTTCCGACCCATCGCCGAC
>JAUSHV010000002.1 GCA_030648495.1 bacterium | reverse complement strand
GAGACAAGGACAAGAGAATGCTCGCCATATTTTTTGCGGGTGGCGGGGTGGTGGATTAACTCATACAAAGCGTCGGCGATTTGGTCGGCACTTTTTGGCGGAACTAAAATTCCGTTTCCTTCGTTTTCAATTAAATCCGTTAGCCCGCCGACGGATGAAGCGACAATCGGAAGCCCTGCATTCATTGCTTCCAAAACAACGTAGGGAAGACCTTCTTTTAACGAAGGAAGAATAAAAATATCAAAAGCTTTGAGATATTTTGACGCGTCCATTACAAAGCCTGCAAGAATAATTTCATTTTCCAAATTTAAACGAATAACTTCTTTTTTAATTTTTTCAAAATCCTCCCCGCTACCGATGATTATCAGATTAAATTTTAATTTTTCTTCTTCTTTGAGTTTGTGAACCGCCTCAACTAAATATTCAAGCCCCTTGTTTTTTGTAAATTCAGCGACGGTGCCCGCCAAAATTTTTGTGGCGCCATCAACTTTCAAAAATTCCCGCGCTTTTTCCGCAGGTAAAAATTCGGGTATTTTAATTCCCAAAGGTAAAAGTATGAATTTTTCATTTTTGATAAGTGGCATCTCGATGGCCTGCCTATAGTCGTGCCTAGAGAGAATTATTATGCAATCGGCCAAAAAAGCAGTCAGCCATTGCAGAAAATAAATAATTCCTTGGTATATGAAATTGCGCCTTTCATTGAAGGCCCATCCGTGAACAGTAAAAATAATTTTAGGGTTCCAGGCCGCGCGCTCGGTGCCTTTCCTATCCCAGCCGTCCCACAATCTTAAAATATATGCGACGAGAGCTCCAAGCCCTCCGATTTTTGAACTATTTAAATGAATGATGTCAGGCTTTTCGCTTTGGAATATTTTCCAAAGATAAAGGGTGGAAAACATTTCTTTAAGAAAGCTAATATCGCGCTCAAGGTGAGGTATCCCAACGACTCTAATTCCGTCCTCCTTTAATTTCGTGGCCAAAGCTCCATGTCCTCCCAAGGCTACGGCAATTTCGTATTCTTCTTTCGGCAGCGAGAAGGCCAAATCGTAGACATAGCGTTGGGCACCGCCCCAATTTGATTTTGTGATGACGAATAGGACTTTTTTCATGTGTGTTTACTATTATAAACTATAAACGGAACGCATATGTTATCCACATCCGCCGGCAGGCGGATGCTTGACTTTTAATGTGTATTTTGCTAGTATGTGCCTGTGAGTGTCTTATCGATTTATCGGTAGTACAATCTATGTCTGTACAAAGCCCTGGGTAAAACCAGGGTTTTGTATTATATTGGGAGAATGCCTCTTATTTAAGCGTTTTGAGGGCTTGAGAGCTGGCACTCATCTAAGGACATAGAATTGGAGTATAACCCTCTCAGGCCCTCTGAATGCTTAATATCAAAGAAAATATTGCTCTCGCGCCATATACTGTTTTTAAGATTGGCGGACCAGCCGATTATTTTTGCGAGGTAAAAAATACGGAAGAACTTAAGGAGGCGCTGAATTGGGCCGACGAAAAAAAGGCGCCGTATTTTGTTCTGGGCGCGGGGTCAAATCTTCTGGTTTCCGACGAAGGCTTCCGCGGGCTCGCGATAAAGATGAATTTGCAGGAGCTTAAGGTAGTCCCGATGCGAGATCGGGACGGCGAAAACCTGATTTCCGTCGCATCCGGAGTCTCCATGGCGCGCGTGGTAAATTTTACGATTGAGAATGGTTTGGGCGGTTTTGAATGGGGAATTGGCGTCCCCGGAAGCATCGGGGGATCAGTTTTTGGTAATGCGGGGTGTTATGGAAGCGAAATGAAAGATGTGGTGGAGAGTGTTAGCCTTCTCAGCCTCGCGCATTCCGATTTTCTCGCGCTTAACCCTCTCTCCGGGGGCTCCGACACGCATCCAAAATCGGAACGCGCTACGGCTTCGACGGCACAACTTTTCCAAGACCTTGCGCAGCCCGACGGGGCGAGCAGAGCAATCCCGCAGCGGCGGGATATGCGTGTCTTGGAAAAGTTGGTGCCGAGAAGCCAATGTGACTTCTCTTACCGCAATTCGATTTTCAAAAAACATCCGGAGTGGATAATTTTGGGGGCAACTTTGAAGCTTTTGCCGACTGACCCAAAAAAATCGCGCGCGAAAGTTTTGGAATATTCCAAGAAACGTATTACTGAAGAAACCCAAGCCTCCGGCAATAAAGGCGCCCAAGAAATCGGCGCAAAATGCGCCGGGTGTATATTTAAAAATCCAAGGCCAGATTTAGCTGCGGGTTTTTTGATAGATAAGGCCGGATTAAAAGGCAAATCAATCGGCGGCGCTAGAGTTTCAGATAAGCATGCTAACTTTATTATAAACACCGGAGGCGCCACCGCGAGGGACATAAAAGAGTTAATCGGTGTTATAAAAGATGAAGTCCAAAAGAAGCATGGAATAGATTTGGAAACAGAAATCCGTTTTTTGTAAGTTATACACTTTAAAACAAGACAAGCTCTTGCAATCGCGCATAGGTCGCTCATAATATAAATTACATGGTTCCTAAAAAAATATTTTTTACGAAAGGCGCCGGAACGCATAAAGAAAAACTTGCATCTTTTGAGCTAGCGTTGAGGGATGCCGGCATTGCCGCGTGCAATTTAATTCTTGTTTCAAGTATTTTGCCTCCCGGATGCAAAAAAGTTTCAAAAGAAGAAGGCGTAAAATATATCCGTCCGGGAGAAATAGTTTTTTGCGTTTACGACAGGGAGCAGACAAAGGAACCCAACCGGCTTATCGCCGCATCGGTGGGAATGGCCATTCCTGCGGACGAGAACCAGCACGGATATCTGTCCGAACACCATGCTTTTGGCGAAACTGAAGAAAAAGCGGGGGATTATGCTGAAGATTTAGCGGCTTCCATGTTGGCCACGACTTTGGGGATAGAATTCAATTCTGATACGGCCTGGGACGAAAAAGAACAGCTTTTTAAAATGTCCGGCAAGATAGTCAAAACTTCGAATATTACGCAATCCGCCATCGGCAATAAGGAAGGACTTTGGACAACAGTTTTTTCGGCCGCGGTATTCATTAACGACGACCAAATTGAAGCGCTGGCAAACCAAGCCATTCCTGCGGTATTATAGAAGCATATGCAAATCTCACTAAAAGGCACGAATATTCAGATACTTGAGTCTACTAGGGAATATGTGGATAGGAAATTGGTGCGCACGGCGGAGAAGTTTTTTAAAGATGGAGGCGATTCTGTCGCATTATCTATCGAAGTAGAGAAGACAACAAACCACCACAAAAAGGGAAACATTTTCCGCGCGGAGGTGAATTTGAAGACGGGGAAAGTCAGCCTAAGAGCCGAATCAACTGCGGAAACATTGAACAACGCGATTGATGAAGTTGAGTACGAACTCTCGCGCGAGATCAAAAAATTTAAAGAAAAAAAGCGAACAGAAATGCTCAAAGGCGCGAGGAGGGTGAAGGGGAAATAGGTATTTACAAAAAACCATCTATTTGCTAGGTTATCCTTAGATAAATAAAAGGGAGTGGAAAATGGAAATTTTGGGCTTCATTTGGGTGCTTGTAACTGTATTTGTTTTCGTACTTGATGTGTTAAAAATTATATCAGCTCCCCATACTCTCTTAGCGGTGTTATGCTTCATCTGCGCCCTTTTCAGTGTTTTGACTTCAAAGCCGTTGCTAGTTGTTTTATGGATTTTAGTCGGCTTGCTCTTTTTGTTTATTTATTAGAGAATTTCACATATTGTAACGGCCTGCATGAAAATGTGGGTCTTTTTTTATTCGAAAAAACAGCGTATAATAACCACTATGTCAATTTTAGGTAAAATTTTCGGCGGGATGGGCTCAAATCAGAAAGTCATTGAGGCGATACGGCCGATTGTTGATGAAATTAACGCGCTGGAAAAAGAATATGAAAAGTTGAGCACTGAGGAGCTCAAGAATAAAACTGTTGAATTTAGAAAAAGATTGGGAGTGTCGAAGACTAACGGCCTCGCGCATTCCGATTTTCTCGCGCTTAACCCTCTCTTCGGGGGCTCCGACGCGTCTCCAAAATCGGAACGCGCTTCGTCCGATACCGATGCCGAGGCATTCGAAACGCTCGACGACATTCTTCCCGAAGCATTTGCGGCCGTCCGTGAAGCGTCCAAGCGTACGCTCGGCCAGAGGCATTTTGATTCACAGCTTATCGGAGGCGTTGTACTTCATCGCGGACAAATCGCCGAGATGAAAACCGGAGAAGGCAAAACTCTTACGGCGGCCTTGCCGATGTATCTAAACGCACTTACCGGAAAAGGCGTTCATTTGATTACGGTGAATGATTATCTTGCCCGCCGCGACGCAACATGGATGGGGCAGATATATAATGCTTTAGGTCTTTCAACAGGTGTTTTAAATCACGAAACGAGCTATTTGTATGATTCTTCGCAGGAAACGAATAAGGCGGAAGATAAGGATCGCGACATTTTGGGCGCTTTCAAAATCGTCCACGAATTTTTGCGTCCGGTTTCAAGAAGCGAGGCTTACGCCGCCGATATTACTTACGGCACGAACAATGAATACGGCTTTGATTATTTGCGGGACAATATGGCTTATGCGCCCAACCAGCTTGCCCAACGGCAAGGTATTCACAATTTTGCAATCGTTGATGAAGTAGACTCTATTTTAATAGATGAAGCGAGGACACCTCTAATTATTTCCGCTCCTGATACCGAATCGGGCGAGCTTTACAAAACTTTTTCCAAAATTGCGCCGAGACTCCATGAAAATACTGATTACAATGTTGATGAAAAAATGAAAGCAGTGACAATCAATGAAGAAGGAATAGAAAAAGTCGAGTCGATTTTGGGCGTATCAGATATTTATACTGAAAAAGGAATCCGCTATGTGCATCATCTTGAGCAGGCTTTGCGTGCGCAGGCGCTTTTTGTAAAAGACCGCGATTATGTTGTAAAGAACGATGAAATAATTATCGTTGATGAATTTACCGGGCGTCTTATGCCGGGAAGGCGCTGGTCCGAAGGGCTTCACCAGGCAATAGAGGCCAAGGAAGGAGTAACCGTTCAAAAAGAGTCGCGTACGCTCGCAACAATAACTTTTCAAAACTATTTCAGGCTCTACAAAAAACTTTCAGGCATGACCGGAACTGCACAGACCTCAGCCGAAGAGTTTCATAAGGTTTATAATATTGAAGTAGTGAATGTTCCCACCAATCGCCCGATGGTGCGTCGCGATTTGCCGGACAAAATATTCCAGACTGAAAAAGGGAAATTCATGGCCATCGCCAAAGAAATTAAATCGCGCCAGGCTTTGGGACAGCCGGTGCTTGTCGGCACGGTTTCGATTACAAAAAACGAACATCTATCTGCGATGTTGTCTCGTGAAGGTATTCCGCATAAAGTGCTTAATGCAAAAAATCACGAAGCAGAAGCGGAAATAATCGCTCAAGCAGGAAGAGCAGGCGCCATAACTGTTGCTACCAACATGGCCGGCCGGGGAGTGGATATTATTTTGGGAGGGAACCCTCCGGTTGCAGAAGAGGCGAAAAAAGTCCGTGATGCTGGAGGTCTTTTGGTTTTGGGTACCGAACGGCACGAAGCACGCCGAATCGATGACCAGTTAAGAGGCCGTTCCGGCCGGCAAGGTGATCCTGGAGAATCGCAATTTTACGTTTCGATGGAAGACGATCTTATGCGTATATTTGGCTCCGACCGCATTAAAAATTTGATGGGGCGCTTGGGCATGCCGGAAGATGAGGCCATTGAGAACAAAATGGTTTCGAATGCGATAGAATCAGCGCAAGAAAAAATAGAAGGCTACAATTTTGACACGCGAAAACATATTTTGGAATACGACGATGTGATGAATAAACAAAGGAAAGCGATATACGGCAGGAGGTTCAAAATTCTTTTTTGCGAAGCGGAACAAATAGAAAAAGAGGCAGAAGAAACGTTGGAAGGCGTTATTTCAAAAATAATAGAGGTACATACTTTCGGCGAATTGGAAGAAGAGTGGAATAAAAAGGAGATAGAAGAAAATTTGAAGGCTATATTTGGAGATCATTCGGATCATATTAATATTCATGAGTCATTAACAAATGCCGGAAGCAAAGAAAAATTAGAGGAAATATCAAAAAATTATCTTAAAGCGGCTTTTTTAGAAAAAAAAGTCGCAGTTTCCGGCTTCACAGAGGCCGTGAGAATGACGATGCTCCGCGCCATTGATACTCTTTGGATGGAGCATCTTGAAGCGATGGATTATATGCGCTCCTCTGTGCGTCTCCGCGCTTATGGCCAGCGCGACCCATTGGTTGAGTACAAAAACGAGGGTGCAAAAATGTTCCAGCAGTTGGGAGGACATATTGACGCTTATATCGCGAATTTGATATTTAAGATCGGCCCATCTGGCGGAGCGGAACACGTCCATGCCCACAAAGAAAATCAAAACATTAAATTAAATTTAAGTGGTGACAAAAATGTCCAACACTTAGTGTCGGACAAAAAAGGGGAAGTAGGCAGAAACGACCCATGCCCATGCGGGTCAGTTAATCCTGCTACCGGAAAAGTTTATAAATATAAAAATTGCGGTCTCATCAATGCTAAATATCATAAAAAGTAATAAAAAAGAATTTGCTTTGCTGGCTCTAGCCTTAATCCTAGTAAGTTTTTTTTCCTTATACAGGCTGGGTTCAGGAGCTTTGATGGATTATGACGAAGCCACATACGGACTCGTTGTCGATGAGACCGCGAAATCCGGTCAAATTTTGACGCTTAAAACGTATGATGACAAGAACTGGTATGAAAAACCGCCTCTTTATTTTTGGATATCGCTTGCCATTAAAGATTTTTTTATAAAAGAACCGGAATTAGGGTTGCGTTTGCCGGCGGCAATTTCTGGAATATTGGCGGTTATAGGGACAATGCTTATCGCATATCAGGTTTGGAAGAATTATTATATTTCGGCTATTTCAGGGATTGTTCTGGCTACGACCCCAATTTTTTTGGAGGCTTCTAGGCAGGCGCGGCTGGATATACCCGTGATTGCATCAATCGTATTCGGTTTTTATTGTTTTATCCGCGGTCTCGAACATCCACGCTGGCTTTTAGGCATCGGCATATTCGCAGCGGTAGGATTTCTTTTTAAAAGTGTGGTCGGTTTTCTTATTTTCCCCATAGTTCTTATATGGGCAATTTTGCATCGCAATTATTCTTTGCTACGCAATTTGTATTTTTGGGCCGGTAGCGCACTTATGTTTTTGTTGCTTTTGCCTTGGCATTTTTATGAGTCGTTTATGTACGGGCAGGAATTTTGGAATGAATATTTGCTGAGGCATATTTTCCAGCGTTTTTCGACCGATATTCTCGGGGGCACTGCTCTGGATGCAAATTATTTCGGAAACCTTTTTTGGCTGGGTGCGCCATGGGCCGTATTATTTGTTTTGATTGCGGTATGGCGGCTAACACAAAACCGGAAAGGATTTTTTTCCAATAAAGACATAGTGGCGCTTTTTGCAATTATATTTTTCATATTCATTATTTTCGAAATAGCCAGGACAAAGATCTTTTATTATCTACTGCCTATGTTCCCGTTCATGGCGCTGGCCGTCGCGTTTTTGTGTAGCGAAATTTATCAAAAAATTGGTGGTAAACAAGTAAAAAGATATGCGCTAGTTGCATTTGGTTTGCTGGCGGTAATCGCTATATCCAATACGTATTATATTGCGTTCCATAAACAATATGATTTTTATATTAATCAATTCGTTGCAGACGAAGAAAAAGAGGTCGGCTTGGAACTCGCCAAGTCAGATTTACAGAAGACATATGTATTTGAATACCCTTACCGCGAAACCATACTTTATTACAGCAAGGGCAGGATACTTGAAAATATGAATATTGATCAGGAATTGACAGAGTCGTTCAACCTTATAGTTTCCAAGCCTTTATTTGATCGCTTGAATTTTCCTCCTGAAGTAGCTAAGCGTCTGAGCACGATTTGGAAAGGGGAGTCAGTTATTTTGCTCCGATTTGATTATAATTAAAAATGCGGGATGATGCTTGCCCGTTCGAAGCCTTGGCGAAGGAGGGAATTCTGAAGAACACCGTAAAAATTTAACGAAGAAATAAAAATATGAAATATGCGTTTATAAGCGGCATACCGGCATCAGGAAAAAGTTATCTTGCGGCAAAAATTGCTAAAGAAGTCGGCGCTTTACATTTTAAGACTGATGACTGGAGAGAAGGGTTTCGTAAAAACAACAATGCTGATTGGGTAGATTTTTTTTGGAATAAAAATGAATCGGAATATTGGAGCAAGACCAATTGTACCGAACATTGGAAAAACATAGTTAAGCAATCTGAGGCATTGTGGCCGGATGTTGTCAAAAAAATTAGCGAAGTTATTAAATCCGGTAAGCCGGCTATTTTTGAAGGGATTAATATTCTGCCGCATTTGGCCAAGCGAGATTTGGATTTTGGGGGTGTTGTTCTTCTGGGAGAGTCGGTTGGGGCTATTTTTGAACGAAACAAAAAAGATCCGCGCTGGGGCGAAACAGAAGAATTACAATTAAAAGAGGCGGAGATTTTTTATAATTGCGAGGGACAAAAATATAAATCTGAGGCAGAGAAGTGCGGTTATAAAACATTTTATAATGCCGATGTGGCCGAGGCAGAGCTGCTTAAATTGTTAAGCGAATAAATATTCCGTTCGTATCACGCATCAAAAATGCCATATGAATAGCAATTCGTGGTATGCTATTTAAATAGAAATATTTATGCAAGAAGGATTCCAGCCACAAAACGAAAATAGTGAAAACGACCGTTTTTTGCATGACGCCGAATATGTTGTAAATTCAATGTGGAATAAAGCTATGAACGTGAATGATCTCCCGTTGAGTGTTGATTTAAGTTATCAGGCATGGTTGGAAGATTTTGAGAGACGCAAGAGCGATTTTGCGAGAGTATTATTTAAGAGTGCTCGAGAGTCGGCAGGAGAGGATAAATTGCGTTCATCTCAGGCTTTAAAACGCCTGATGGAGCTTCTCAATAATTCTGATAGGCAGGTACTGTTGAAAGAATTATTAACAACTCAGGAGGCGGTAGATGAGCTTGTACGACAGTCTGAGCAGCAGGTCGAGTCAAAACAGACAAAGCCAGAACGCATAAAAGGCAAAGTCAAAAAATCAATTGATCGATTTTTGCGCCGTAACGGCGATTTCGATGATAATTTGAAATGAATAAATATAGAAAATCTCTAATCCCATTCGTATTACATATCAAAAAATGCGGCAAAGAAATAACATTCCAACATTCTTGAGAATGTTGGAATGTTCAAAAACTAGTTTAATAACTAGTTTTAATCCTAGGATTCGGGTAAAATAAAATATGGCACAGAGGAAAGCAGGCAAAAGGCATATTAGGAATATCCAGCGCTCAGGCGGGTCTTATTATGTGACGATCCCGATTGAAGTTATCAAAAAACTCAAATGGAAAGAGCGACAGAAGGTTGAGGTTAAAAAATCTGGCAAGGACTCAGCTTCTATAAAAGACTGGAAGAAATAATTATGAAAATGGAAAATTTAAAAGAAAATACAGAGAATCAGGAAATAAAAACAGAAATTCTTGCTGGGAATGAGTTAATACGGCTTATTTATAAAGGAGAAAGTCTGCCGCAAGATAAGCGCTTTTTGGATTTTAAAGAAGGCGGCGCGTTTAAATATTTTTTGATTACAGATTTAATAAAAAATCCAAAAAATAGATTTTATCCTATTTTAAAAGAAAGAGATAAAATTGTGGGCTTGAGCGAACTCGAAATTTCTCCATATGAAGAGAATGTATTTTGGCTGAAATTTTTATCGGTTGACCCGCAATATCAAGATCGCGGCTACGCTTCAAAGTTGGCAGAAGAGATTTTTAGATTTGTTAAAGAGAATGGCGCGACTCTCGAAGGCTCAATATATTCAAAGGAGGGCTTGCTGAAATTGAGGCCACTTTTCAAAAAACTAGCTAATAAATTCGATGTTAAATTCATAGATAAGTGAGAAAATAAAAAATATTTATGACCAAAGAATCGTTAAAATTAATTACGCTAAATACTTGGGGCGGAAGAGAGTTAGAACCTTTGATGATTTTTTTTGCCGCGAATAAAAAAGATACGGACATATTTTGTTTGCAGGAAGTTCGGAATTGCGATCAAAAAATTGTGGACGACAATCACCCGAATGAAAAATGGTACGGACCGCTATTTGAGAAAATCTCGGCTGAATTGGAAGATTTTACCGGGTCTTTTGCTTATTTTGACGATGACCCGAATCGTATGAGCTTGGCGATGTTTATTCGCCGTTCGATTCCTATTAAAATTATCGAAGATTTTATTGTGTTTTCGCCGAAAGAACCGGCGGAGACAGGGAGCAGGGTTTTTTCTCCTCGCAAATTACAATACGCCGTTTTGGATTGGAATGGAAAAGAGTTACTTGTTGCCAATTATCATGGGCTGTGGGATGCCGGGCCCAAAACGGATACGTTTGATAGAATTGCACAATCAAACACATTAAAAGAATTTTTGAATAAATCCAATGAGTCAAAAATTATTTGTGGAGATTTTAATCTTCTTCCAAGCACTCAATCTATGAAAATATTGGAGAGCGGCATGGTTAATTTGATTAATAAATATAATGTCGGTTCAACGCGGACGACTTTGTATAGGCATTTTGAAAATCTGGATGAGCCAAATTTTGCTGATTATATTTTAACTTCGCCAGATATTAAAGTTCTTAATTTTAAAGTTTTATCCGATGTTGTTTCTG
>JAUSHV010000058.1 GCA_030648495.1 bacterium | reverse complement strand
TCTTAAATCTCGAAAATTACCTCGGTTATACATAAGATCAGAATATGCAAAACGGTTTTCAGTCATGCGTCCATCTTCAGAACCGTTAATCATGCTATCCACAGCATAGGGGTTGAGAATTTTTGGGAAAATTCGTCTTATTTCAATATCTGTATTTATATTCGTGTACCCACGCATAAAAGACTCAAATTCTGTTTTAAGTAGTGCAAAGTCCTCCTGAGTTACTGTTTTTGAAAGAGCCTTATCTTTGTATGCTTCTAGTTTCTTCATAAAACCACTATCCGTTAAAACCTTTTCAACATAGCGTGATAGAAAAAGCCATGCGTTTCTTTCGCTTTGAGCAATGTACTCAAGTAACCCTGGTTGAACTATTTGGTATGTATTTCGTACGCCCACTTTCTCTTCTTTCAAGATTTTTGCAAAAGCTAAAGTTTTAAGTGGTTGGGCGATAAACTTATCGTACTCGGCATCAGCACTTTCGTTTGTCGGCGACGGTTTCCCAAATATAGCTACAATATTTTTCTGAAAATATTGGAAATCCCAAACGTCCTTGGTAGTGAAGACGGTGTCAGGATCTTTTCCGTCTAAAAAATTAAGGACACAGTCAGCGATAAACGAGAGAACATCAGGTGTAACCTTTTGATCCATAAAACGCGAATACCCCGGAGCTTGCTTCCGGATATCTAGGTCTAGCTGATCGAAATGTTGTTTTAGTAAATCTTCCATATTTTATGCTTATAATACCCTTATTTCACTTGGGTTCAAACTTGGACATCTGGCGGGCCCGATGGGATTTGAACCCACGATCTTCCCCGTGACAGGGGGACGTGTTAACCAGGCTACACCACAGGCCCATATTTAAATTGTCAGTGCGCGCACTACGTAGCTTCGGTCCTACTCCGTAGCAGCCTACTGCGAAGGACGTAGCGTAGTAGTGGCTGAGGTGGGAATCGAACCCACGACCCCGGCTTTATGAGTGCCGTGCTCTAACCAACTGAGCTACCCAGCCGTCGTTTAATAAATATACAATAAATTTTAAAAAAATAAAAGCCCCACAGTTGCGGGGCTTTTTGATGATTTCTTTTTTATATTTAATTTAGCGTCGCCCAGCCTTCATTTTTAAGGCTTTGGCGTTCCTCGCGCCAGAAGGCGTCAATCCTATCTCTAAAATCCTTTTCGGACTGAACCCCATCATAAGGGTCGCATATCAAAAAATTTGCTCCTGTCCATCCGCCTGCCGCCTCTACAACCTCTGCCGTCAGTTGCTCGTCTATCGGTATAGTCGAGAAAACTGCTGCCATCGTTGCCTTGCATTTAAAATATCCCTTGACTGTTGGATACCACACTTCCAAAATTTCCAGCCGCGTATCAGGGCCGTAAATAAAAACCGGACGGAGACTATTTTGAATGCTTTCCACAAGATTATCAATTTTCTTTTTCGTTGCTTGATTGCTTGCCTCATAGAACTCGCTTCTTACAGCAAGCCCTCTTAAAGCCTCTCCTTGCTTCAACGCCGCTTCAAGTTCCTCAACCGAAGCCACAAAAGTCATCTCATAAGCGCTTTGTGCGCGCCCTACGCTTGGGAAAATAACCAGTGCCAAAAGCAAACATCCAAATATAAAACGCATCAGAGTCCCGCCTTTCCGCTCATTATCTTTAAAATTTCCAGAGCGACGTAAAGCTGTCTGTCCTCTTTTAAAAGATCCAGCTTGGCTTTTTCATCCTGGGTCAGCATCCCCTCTTCATCTCCTTTAAAATGGCCTTTTAGAGTGCTCTCTGAAATTTTCCTATCAAGCATCTTTTCAATATCTTCCGCCTCTCCATTGACCATAATAATATCCGGAAACGCGCCCTTGCCCTGCAAAGTGCGTCCATTGGGCCTATATATCCGTCCGGTAGTTATTTGAAAGCAGTCTCCTTGCAAAATTACCTTCCAGTCAGGATCCTCAACATAACAATTGTAGGTTGACTGAACAAGCGCCTTGCCAAAAGTGGGCACGCCGACAATAACGGCACGCCGATTGTCTTGCAACGCAGCTGCCACGATTTCCGAAGCACTAGCGGAAAATTCATCAACCAATACAATCAACGGCAACTTTATCTGCTCTCTAAAAACAGATCTGCTGCCGGCAGCGAAATTTTGCTCTACTCTCTTGCGAGTTACAATCTTTTCAATAAGCTTGGTGCGCTCCAAAAATATAGAGCTCAATCTATTGGCCTCGGTCAGAAGGCCTCCGGGGTTTCCTCTCAAATCGAGCACGAGGCCCGTCACATTTTTAGGAAAAGCTGAAATAATCTCATAAATCTCGCTTGATACACCCGCTCTGAATTCCCGCAAATTTATGTAGCCGGCATCGCCAAAAACCTTGGAAGTCAAAATTCTGTGTTCAATCAATTCCCGCCGCAGAGTTACGGTAAATTCCGGGGGTACCGCGCCTTCACGTCCAAACTTTAAAACAACATCCGTTCCGACCCCTCCGCGTATCCAGCCGACTACCGTATCTCTCGAGACGCCCTCCGTAGATTTTTCCCCGACAGCTAAAATTATGTCGCCTTTTTTAATTTTTCCTGATTTTATGGCGGGCCCACCTTCAATCAATCCTGCCACCATGATTTTTTTATCCGACTCTCCCATTGCAATGCCTACGCCGCCAAAAGGCTTACGGGATTCATTTTTTTTGGCTAGTTCCGCCGCAGTAACATATTCGCTATGGGGATCCAGCAAAGAAAAAACTTGTTTAATGCCGCCATTGCGGAACTCGCTAACCAATTTTTCAAAATCTATTGCATCCACGTAAAGATTTCTAATTTCTCTCAAAATTTCAAAATTGGCATTCCCCAGTTCCGCGTAATACTTTACGCAATCACTGTCCTTGGAACACTCTTCCTCGGTAACTGCGGAATAAGCAGGTGCACTGGCAAATAAAGCTAGAAATAGGATGACAAAGAGCTTACTCATAAATCAAATCTCCCTCTAAGCCCAGAGTAGCGCCTATTAAAAAAATAGCAAATTGACTCTTTGTAGAGTATTACTTACACTCCCCTGCAATATATGAATCTACAAGCGGATTTTTGCATGCGTCGCAGGAATTGGAAAAAGTTTCTTGGATAGGATTGCAGGGCGCCTTTATACATTGGATTTGAACCGTGGCGCAAACCGGATTAAAATCTGCCGTACACACTTCTGCATTTCTTTGCTCAGGCAAACATTTAATTGCCGCAGATGTCGGTGTTGGGGTTAGCGTAGGAATTGGTGTGAGGGTTGCAGTTGGTGTGGGGGTTGGCTTCGTTACAGAAACAATATTTTTATCCCCATTAATCCCCGCCGCCAATATAAAGGCAACCAACAACGCAAGAACGCTTAAGGCAATAATAATATATATTTTTTTGTTCATAGTTTTATTTATTTATGACGTATCTTTATCGTCATCTTCTTCTACAATATCCTTTTTAATTTCTTCGAATTCGTTCTCAACTTCTTTCAATCGCTCTCTGCTTGCCTTGATAAGTTGCGCGCCCTCTTTCACCTTGACCAGGCCCTTTTCAACATCAACTTCTTCCTGGCCCTCAAACCACTTAACGATGTCATTTAATTTTTTTAGAGATTCGTTTAAATTTATTTTACTCATTGTATAATCGTTTTTTTAAGCTATTAACTTTCGAAGCAATTAACCCGTCGGATAGCTGGATTTCGAGAGTTTCTCCGACTGATAATTTTTCTATACTGCTTACAATCCTCCCATTTAGTCTAGCAATGCTATACCCCAGTTTCAACTGCCGTTCAGGATTATTTGCTTCCAATATTTTTTCAATACGCATTAAAGCATTGCCTGCGTTTTTTATATAAAAACCGATTTTTAAAAAACCTTCTTTAAGCGCACTGCTGACTTCGGAGAAACTGGTAAATATACCGGCAAAATTTCTTTCAATAATATCTGCCGATTCCCGTATCCGGTCTTTTTTATCGCGCAGCAAACTTTGATATTTATTAATAATATCGCGTTCACATATTTTTGTTTTAGATAATGCCCGCTCCCAGGAATTGTTTAAAATCTTTGTAACGGCCGTAGGCGTTGATACGGCAACATCGCAGGCCATTGCAACCAACGGGATATCTTTGTCGTGGCCTATGCCGCATATTACCGGTTTTGGAAAATTAATAACTTCTCTGATTAATGCTTCATTATTAAAAGGCAACAACGACTCCAATGACCCGCCGCCTCGTATAATTATCAAAACATCGATATCTTTATTCCGAAAATATTTTATAGATTTCAACAATTCCGGTACGGCGCGCTGGCCCTCTACCCGTGAATCTATTAACTTGATATGAAAACCAAAATTACCGATGTTAGTAAGAAAATCATTTATAACCGCTCCGTCACGCGACGTAATCAGACCAATTTTTTGAGGATACTCCGGAATGGGGCGTTTTCTTTCAACCGCAAAAATGCCTTCTTTTTCGAGCCTGGCTTTAAGAGCGTCGTAGGCTTTCTTCAGCGCTCCTTCGCCGACCAATTCCACAGAAGACGCTTTAAACGACAATCCGCCGTTTGGTTTAAATACGTTCGGCGTTCCCTCAAGTATCACCTCGTCGCCGATTACAAAATCAACTCCGCATAGCTGATAATCGCGCCTCCACATCAGGCAGCGTATTAAACTCCCGTCCGCCAAGTCTTTAAGCGAAAAATAAATAACATTGTCTCTCGGATCAAAACTGCTGATTTCTCCTTGGATCCTGGCAAAACATTCGCCAAGTTTTTTATTCAGCAAATCCAAATATTCGCTCACCGAAAGCGGTTTTTCGGATTTGTCGTCCATAGAACCGGCAGGCTCCAAATCTGCGGCATCTCCGCCCGTTATAGCCAAAATTTCTTTTCCGTATTTCTGCCACTTTTTTTCTTTAATGCCCTTAATGCTAAGTAGTTCTTCTTTTGTCTTCGGCATAAGCCCGACAATATTTTCTATAGTAGAATTGGACAATATCCTAAAAAGGTCCACGCCTTCTTTTTGCGCGGCCTCCCTTCTCCATTCTTTTAATTTTTGAAGTAAAATAATATTCATTAATGTAGTAATATTCCCATAATTCCGTTTGTTTTTCCAGCAAAACAAAAACCCTTCACAAGGAAGGGGCTTCTTGCCGCTTTAAATTCATTCGGCAATTAGCTTTTCTACTCTCTCCATTAATTTTTCTTGGCCATTAGAATCAATCGTTGCATCTTTTGGTGCGACATCCGTTAAAATCCTAAGTGTATCCATCAGGTCTTGAAGTAACTTTTTTCTATCCTGCTCATTGGCTTCTAAGGCATATATTGCTCCCGTTAGAACGCCTCCAATCTGCGCTAAATCCGCACCATACATTATTTTTTCCTGCAGTCCCTTACCAACGGTGCCGCCTCGTGTATACTTTTTTCTTTTTTCGTCTAACTTTGCGCGGAAAGCTTCCAACGAATAATCGGCTTCACCGGAAACTTCTATATTAGGTTTCATTTCCTCGTTCATATCTTCATACTAGGATGGAAGTATAAAGCCGTCAAATCTGGCAGTGGATTTGCCCGCGGTTCAAATCCAACCCTCAACTATTCATCATAAAAACAAAATACCCGATTAACGGGCACTTTGTTTTTTATGATTGTAGCGGGGCGTGGATTTGAACCACGGTCTCAAGGTTATGAGCCTTGCGAGATACCACTTCTCTACCCCGCATCGATATTGCGAAGAGCACAATGTAAAACAAATTATAAACAAAAACCCAGCTTTTTGCAAGCAGGCCTTTTTATTTGATTATTATAGCAACTAAGCTTGGGTTAAAAAATGAAAAAAGAAACCAGGATTATTGAGATGAACACGGTGCCAAGCAAGTTGGACCAGAAAAGTTTTTTGTCTCCATGAAGCCAGCCGTAAAGCGTATAGCTTGTCCATGAAAAAAAAGCCAAAAGTACCATTACAAAAGAAAGTCCGCTGGTGCTTTGGTGATCAAAAATAAGCCTTATCTGGTCTGAATAGCCGAAAATCGCCACCAAAACAGTAGCTACTGATGTTGACCATTGAACTATTTGTAACATTTAAATATATTTTAACTCTTTCAGGGTTTTTTCGAAGCAGGCAATAGCGCGCGCGGCGTCTTCCAATGAAAGCCTGTAGCTCGCTTCGTGGGCGATACGGTTCCGTATTTTGTGCGCCTCCCAAAGATCGTTTAACGAATCTAGGTCGGAAGATTCTATTTTTTTTAAACGGTCGCCCAAATTTTCCCCGTGGTAACCGGCTAGGTCCAATATCCGCTCGATCAGCGCGTCGGCCGCTATGATTGCGAACTTCCGCTCATTCTCGTCCGGAAGGCGCGACTTTGTCACAATAAGCGACCACTCCTGGATATTTTTATTTTTAGATTCGGGCGCGTTAAAAATATCCGTTTCTTTAGTGCCACGAAACAATTCTTTGCGCTTTTTCGCATAAATGGCGTTTGTTTTATTAAGGCTGTAAATAATGCCGTATATAAGCGCGACGCAAATGGGAAAAATTATTGCTTCCCAAATAAAAATCGCGTTGGAAAAATCGTGATTCACTATTCCGGTTTGTATATTGTTTACTGTTTCCATGATTCTATTATTTTACCTAATTCAAATAATTTATTCTCTTCAAAATGCGGAGCGATGATCTGCATCCCGATAGGCAATTTTACGCTGTCTTCTTCTTCGGCCCAGCCTATCGGCAAGGAGATAGCCGGGATGCCTGCCAAATTTACGGGGATAGTATAAATATCGGAAAGATACATTGATAAAGGATCTTTGGCTTTTTCGCCTATTTTGAAAGGTAGGGTCGGGGTAGTCGGAGCTAAGATAACGTCTACCTCTTTGAATGCTTCCTTAAAATCTTTTTTTATTTGAACCCGCACTTTTTGGGCTTTGGTATAATAAGCATCATAATACCCATGGGAGAGAACGTAAGTTCCCAGAAGAATCCTGCGCCTCACCTCAAGGCCTATCCCCTCGCCTCTGCTTTTTTTGTAAACTTCCAAAAGGTTTATACCCTCTTTTCTGACACCATATCTTATTCCGTCGTATCGCGCCATGTTCGAAGACACTTCCGCCGGAACAATTATATAGTAGCAAGCCAGGGCATATTTTGTATGTGGAAGGCTTAGCTCAACTATTTCATAATTCTTGCCTAGCTTTTCTATTGTTCCGTCAATCGCTTTTTTTATGCGCTGGTCTAATCCGTCCGTAAAATATTCGCGAGGCACGCCTATTTTCTGAACTTGGCGGTCCGTCCGCCGCTTGGCGGTCGGACCGCCAAGTTCAACCGAAGTAGCATCCATTTCATCTTTTCCGCGAATTACATTGAATATAGCCTCGGCGTCAGCAACGGTCTGCGTAATAGGCCCAATCTGGTCCAGAGAAGACGCCATAGCCATAAGCCCCGAACGCGAAACTGCGCCATAAGTTGGTTTTAGCCCCACCACGCCGCAAAAGGCCGCGGGCTGCCTTATCGAGCCACCTGTATCCGAGCCCAGAGACGCCATCGCAATGCCTCCGCCTACCGCCGCGGCAGAACCTCCGGACGAACCTCCGGGCACCCTTCCTGAATCGTGCGGATTTTTGGTCGGACCGTATGCGGAATTTTCAGTTGAAGAACCCATGGCAAATTCATCCATATTTGTTCTTCCCAAAAATATCGCTCCAGCTTTTTTAAGCCGCTCTATTACGAAAGCGTCGTATGAAGCAACATAATTTCCTAAAATTTTAGACGCGGCCGAGACAATGTGCCCGCGAATTAAAATATTATCTTTAACGGCAATCGGCACGCCCATTAAACCGGACGGGGTTTCTCCTGATTGAATTCTTATATCAATCTCTTCCGCCTGCGCGACCGCTTCTTTTTCAAAAACTTCTAAATACGCATTCAATTTTTTATTTTCGGTTTTTATTTTGTCCAAATAGACGCTAACCGTTTCCCGTACGGAAGTTTTTTTGTTTTTTAACGCGTCGTGAAATTCAGTTATAGTCATAGTGATTTTTCTCCTAAAATTGCCGGGACTTTAAGATAAGTGCCGTGGCCAGAATCAAATTTTTCTGGGAAAGAATCAATAAGGGAGGGGGGTAGGGGGTGGGTTATTTCCTCGTCTTTTCTAAAAACATTTTTCAAATCAATTGAATACGCCATCCGCCAGCTGGCGGACGCCACCCCCGCAACATCAGCTTCTTTTAGAATATCAATGTAACCTAAAATATCCTGCATGTCTTTTGCAAGTTTTTTTGTCTCTTCTTCTCCAAATTCCACCCTCGCCAAATCCTTCAAATGTTCAATATCTTCCTTGGAAATCATAAAACCATTCTAGCCTAAAATTTGAACAAAAAAAAGCCCCGCATGGCTTATTTCACCTTCTTCAAAAATTCTTTTTCGTCGAGAATTTTAACTCCAAGTTTTTGAGCGCGGGCGTATTTGGAGCCAGGCGAAGAGCCTACAACAACATAATCGGTATTTTTGCTAACTGTCTCCGACGGGTCGCCTCCAAGTTCGCGCACCCGTGCTTTTGCTTCGTCGCGGCTCATCGCTTCCAGCTCTCCCGTCAAAACAAAAGTTTTTCCGGTGAGTTTTCCGGGCGCGCGTTTCTTTGGGTTGATTATTTCAATATGTTTTAATAATTTTGTAATCAAATTTTTATTCCTGTCGTCCTTGAACCAATCAATAATACTTTTTGCCACAACCTCGCCTATATTCGGCATTTTATTTAATTCCTCAAAATTCGCCTTCTCTAGCTTTGTCAAAGAGCCAAGCTCATTTGCCAGGTCTATAGCCGTCTCTTCACCAATGTGGAGCATGCCTAAAGCGTAAATAAATCTGGAAAGCGGAATTTTTTTTACATTGTTTACTGATTTGATAATATTTTCCGCGGACTTCTCGCCGAATCTTTCCAGCGGCGCAATGTCGCCTTCTTTTAATTCAAAAATGTCGGAGATATCTTGTATCAACCCGTGGTCCAAAAAAGCATTTAAGATTTTGGGCCCCAACCCGTCTATGTTAAATGCTTTTCTAGAGACGAAATGGTACATTCCTTCCCTATGCCGTGCCGGACAATTTTTATTTACGCAGAACCAATTGACCATGCCAACGCTTTTCTCAACTAATTTGCCGCAAACCGGACAATTTTTCGGCATATGAAAATTTTTCTCTTTGCCTGTGCGGAGTGCGCTAAGAACTTTTATTATATCCGGGATTACATCTCCGGCGCGCCCGACAACAACAGAGTCACCGACTTTCAATCCTAATCTTTTTATTTCGTCTTCGTTGTGCAGCGTTGCGCGGCTTACGGTTACGCCGCCAATCTCAACGGGGCGCAATATTGCTACCGGAGTAAGCGTGCCGGTGCGCCCGACCTGGATGATTATTTTCTCAACGATTGTCGTGGATTCTTTTGGTGAAAATTTAAAAGCAACCGCTCCCCTCGGAGCTTTCCCGACAACGCCGAGCCTGCGGAAAATCCGGTTGTCATTTACCGAAACAACAATGCCGTCGATCCGATAAGGTATTTTCTCGCGTTCCTTTACAGTCTTCTTATAGTGCGAAAAAATTTCTTCTTTTGTTTCGCAAATTCTTTCATAAGAACCCCCTGTCTTGAACCCCATAGCTCTCAATGCTTCGTGTTCTTCGCTATGCAATTTTTCACCTGAACCGATAATGTCGTATGCAAAAAAATCCAGTTTGCGGGAGGCGGTAATTTTGGGGTCTAACTGCCTCAAAGAACCCGCTGCTAAATTTCTTGAATTTGCATATTCCTTCAATCCCTTCTTCTTTTGTTCGCGGTTTATCGCTTCAAAATTTTTATTAGTTATTATAGCCTCTCCCCTTACCTCGACCGTTCTTTTCTTAGGAATGCCTAAAGGCACCGATTCCATTGTTTTAATATTTTGCGTAACGTCTTCGCCAATTTGCCCGTCTCCGCGCGTTGCCGCGTAAGATAAAACACCGTCTTCGTAAACTATCGACAGCGCAAGCCCGTCGAATTTGAGCTCTGAATAAAATTTCAAATTCGCCGATGGTTCGATTTTTTTTATGCGGTCCGCCCAATCGGAAAACTCTTCCTCGGAAAAAACGTCCTCCAGCGAGAGCATTTTTACGCTATGTTTTATTTTTTTGAACTCTTTTAAGGGTTTTCCTGAAACTCTTTGTGTAGGCGAATCCGGGGTTATCAAATCCGGAAATTCGTCCTCCAATTTTTTAAGCTCATGCTTTAACGAATCTAGGGCTTCGTCAGAAATTTCAGACTTATTTAAAACATGATATGCATACCGATATTTATCTATCAGCGCTTTCAGCTTTTCTGCGCGTTCTTTCACTTCCTTAGTTGCCATATTAATATGAAACTTCAAGTCCCCTTTGAATGACGCGGGCGCTAGAAGTGGTGCAGTCCGGCACATTTTCTCCGAAAGAATCTATAATTGTCCGCCCGTTATTCATTTTAGTGGCAGTAATCGTAGCGCAGGCCTTGCCCGTGGTGACCGTAAAATTAAATTTGAAAGTACCGCCCCCTATGCCATCTGCAACAAAGTTCAATGACACCGGAGTTCCGTTGCAATTGATATTGGCGGCGGGCGTAGAGGTAGAAAAAGAATCTAATATGAGATCTGCATAAAGCGAACACTCAATGCCCGTATCGGCGGCATAAAAAGCTATTTGTGATGCTTTTGAGCTGCTTGAAATGCCAAGTTCTCCATAAATAATCATAAAAACTCCCAGACCGAGAAGCGTCGCGGTTGAGGATATTAACATTGCCAACAATAATGTGATACCTTTTTTTTGCATATTATTATCTTACAAATCTTTGAGTAACCGTAGTTTCAAGGCCGAATTTAGAAAGCGATTTTCCGGAACCGGTCGAGCCCCGCACAATTAGCGTAATTACCCCTTGGAACGGCGGTTCGCCGTCAGCGATTTCATCTGCCGACGGCCTGGAACCGGTAACAAAAATCCTGAGGTCCTGTAAATTCGCATTGTCGCCTGTAGACTGCTCGAATGCGGAGCCACCAACCGATTTCTCCATAAACCCTATCGTAGACCCGTTCACTGTCTTAGTATTAAACCTATAAGTTATCATGACCCCTTGAGCATTAATGAATGTGACAGCTTGTCCGCCGGCAGAGGGCGGGCAATCGCTTGGGATAAGATTATCAATGGTATCGTTATAAGGACCACAATGGAAAACATCTCCTGTGCGCAATTCTTTCGACACGACCTCTATCGCATAGCGTAAATCATCATATGTACTTTGTATATTAATAGCTTTTCTTTGCGCGGCGACCATGGAAAGTAGGGCTGAAACGGCAATTAAAGACGCGATCCCGAAGATTCCCAAAGAAACTATAATTTCTATGAGAGAAAATCCTGACGCGCCTGCAAGTAAATTGTTTTTTTTCATTATAATGTAAGCCAATTATGCATAATTTCTTCAACGACCAAGCTTTGACCGCCGGTATTGCTATTCCAAGTGATAGTTACTTTAATGCGTTCGATATCCGCGCTTATAGATGTAAGACGAATAGTCCTCGTAAATATTGTATTAGTCCCGACCGTATAATTATAAAATCCGTTCGCATCTATTTTTAGAACCGGGCATGCTCCGCCACACTGGGTCAGAATAAAGTTTGAATTATCGCCATAAAAATTTTTGGCATCGACATAACAATTTGTGGTCTGACACACAGCAGAGAGGTCAGATAACCAAGAAGACCGCCCCTGCAAAACATTATTCGTCCGATAAAGACGGATGAGTTCAATACCTTCCTGTGCCAAGTTGGCCACAATAAAATTATTTTTTGCCGCAGAAGCAGCTTTTAAACTTTGAGAAGACAATGCTAAAGGTCCCGTAATGACCATTACCAAAATAGCAATGGCAATGATTGTTTCAATCAAAGAAAATCCGGATTTCGATGAATTTTTCATATTTATCTTCATTGTATTGAGATTTGTCCGCTAGTCCGTACCCTTATAACTTTTGTGATTGCGCCGCCATTGGAAGAAAGCGTAATATCAATCACCTGGTAAGAATTCCATGTTCCACCGGCCTCGCCAAACATAATTATGCTTGGCGACGGGCGCTGGTATACAATTTCTGCTGTATTAAGCGCAACACCGGACCCTCCGTTGAAACCGTCGATGCGCGTCACTTTTACTCCTCCCTGCATGGCTGTGGTGGCAATCGCTTCCGGAAAACCATACGGGCTACCCGAATTATAAATTTTATGAGGACCCGAAACTTTCACTGAACAAGCGATATCCGCAAATAACACATAATTCGAAGTATTCTTGGTAATTGAAACTCCGTAAGGCGGAAAACGCGCCGGCGGCGAGACCAGTGCCTGACAAATGGGAGCGACAAAAGATGAATTAAATTCTCTGACAGCAATCGCGTACGACTGCGCCTGGCGCAAAGAAAGCTGCATCTCATGGAGCGCTATGCTCAGCGAAATTTGGCTTCTGAAAGCCGGGAAATTCGCTATCATTATGCTAAGCATCATGACCATGATTCCTAAAACCACGACCATCTCAACTAAACTAAAACCTTTCTTTTGTTTATATCTGCGCTTCATTACTTAAAGTTTACCACATCCAAAAGCTCTCAAAAAATGAGCTTGCGTACCAGACGATGAAGCAGGCAAAAACCAAAAATGGCCCGAAGGGTATTTCGCTTTTTAGGCCATATTTTTTATTCTTGAAAATCAAAAGCAAAACCCCTACCAAGCCTCCCAGCCAAAAAGAAATGAAAAGCATCGCCAAATTTATAGGCCAGCCCAAAAATAGCGACAACGGCAAAACTAGGTTTACATCTCCCCTGCCCATCCATCTGCCGTCCGAAAAACGCCACATCAAATAAAAAAATAATGTAATAAAAAATGAAGATATAAAATCGCTCAAATTTAGCTCGCGCCAAAAAATCCATGGTATTACCACGAAAGCACTGAATATAATCAGAAAATGTGTATCAATTATTTTTTGTTTATAATCATAAACGGCTATCAGCAATAGAGATGAAAACGCCCCCGCCTGCAACGCTATGCGTAGCATTGCGGGCAGGGCAAAATAAAATGACGGGGACGAAGTGTTTTTTAAATAAACTAAAACAAAAATAATCCCGACCAAAAACTCAACTATCGGATATTGCCATGAAATTTTTGAACCGCAATATCCGCACCGTCCTTTTGCAAAAAGAAAGCTGAATATCGGGATAAGATTAGCGGGCCCAAGCTTATGTCCGCAGGAAAAACAATGTGAGCTATCCCAGACAATTGACTCGCCAGTATTTTTCCGTAAAATAACAACATTCAAAAAACTACCTACTATAGTACCAAAAAAGAAGATAAAAATCGGGACGATAAATTCCATCATTACTGCGAAAGACAATAGAAAAATGCCGTAGACACGCCATCAGACGGGTCACCACAATCTACTCCTGCAATAGTGCCGTCAACATCACTATTGAGCGCGGCGTTATTTTCTTCTAAAACAGCTTTGAAGACATAGCTGTCGCATAAAGTCGCCGGCGCATCGCAAGCATCGCCCGCAGAATCTACGGACTGATAATTATATGTGGAAGCGGGCGAAGGGTCGTTGGTAAGTGCCGGTATACAAGGACTGCCTCCACAGTTTGCGCCGGTCAAAGCCGTGGCTAAACCAGCCCAAGTATTCGTAATCGGATAAGTTGTGTTGTCACTTAAATAAAGCTCTAAAGCTGTCTTGATTTGGCCGAAATCTGCTACACGCCTCGCATCGCGGGATTTTTTCCTTGCACTGCTTAGAGAAGCAAGCACGATGGATGCAAGTATTCCTATAATCGCAATAACTACCAGAAGCTCGATTAGAGTGAAGCCCTTGTGTTTTTTTATCACAAATTAATTATATCATATATATCATAGATAACTCAAAAACCCCGCTTTCGCGTGGTTTTTGGTTGAAAAATCAAAATTTCAAAGCAATTATGGTCCTACGCAGTAGTTTAGGCCAGTACAAGTCAGCCCGCATGTTGTATCTCCCGAAGTAGCCGGCTTATCTCCAGCAAGTTCCAATATTGCCATAACTCCGTATGAAGTTGCCGGACTTCCCACGCAATACCCATAATTAGCTTGAGATGCGCCGGTAGGCGGTATTGGTTCCACCACTATACATTTGTTTCCTGTGCCGCAAGAATCAGCACCTGCTAAAGCCGCGACGCTGGCAGCATAAACGCCCGCATTCGAGTCAAAATAAAGCTCATTTGCAAGACGAATCTGGCCAAGGTCAGCAATACGCCTGGCATCACGGGATTTCTTTCTCGCGGTGTTCAATGAAGCCAAGACGATTGAGGCCAAGATACCGATGATTGCGATAACTACGAGCAACTCGATCAAGGTAAAACCTCTTTTTCCTGAATTTTTTCTATTTAAAAGTTTGAACATATTTATTCGTTTATTTTATTAATTTTTATTATTAAGACCATCGACCTGCCTGCTGTGGGCAGGCTCTAATAATCTATCCTTTATATTATATCAAGCTAGTTTATGCATAAAAAGGGGGCTGTGGATAAGCTAGAAACCGGCCGAAATGCTGTATATCGGCAAAAGTATGGCTACAGCCAAAAAACCTACTCCTAAACCTAAAAATATAATCAGCAAAGGCTCAATAAGGTTGACCATATTATCCACAAGGTTACTTACCTCTCTGGTATAAAACCTGGAAACGCTGCCTAAAATATAATCGAGCTTTCCGGTAGCTTCTCCGATTTTGATCATCTGTGAAAGAAGCGGCGGTATGGCTTCATACTTGGCAAACGCTTCCGAGATCATGCTTCCTCCTTTCACGGCTTCCAGCGCGTCAAGCATAATTCTTTTATAAATCTCGTTCCCCACCACCTCCGACGTAATCTCGAGCGCGCGGACCACCGTAATGCCTCCCGATATCAAAGTATGAAGATTATCGGCAATGCGGGCAAGATATATTTTTTTAAAAATAGTCCCCAAAACCGGCAGGCTCAACTTGACTTTAGCAAAATAAATCTTACCGGCTTCAGTCTGGCCGTAACGGAGAAGAAATACGGTGAATGCGGCCAAAAATAAAAGGACTATTATGCCGAATCTCCGCATAATATCGCTGATATTAATTACGATAACCGTATAAAATGGGAGCGCCTGACCTGTTTCTTTAAGAAGAGAAGCAATAGGCGGGATAACGTATATAAGCATCAAGACCATAACTGTAATGAAAACGCCAAAAACGAAAGCCGGATAAATAAGCGCGTTCTTGGCTTTTGATGCGAGATCATAATTTCGCTCCAGATAGCTAGCCAAAAAATCAAAAATTTCTTCCATTTTGCCGGCTTCTTCGCCTGAACGCACCATCGCAACATAAAATTTGGAAAAAGCGTCCGGATGTTTGGCCATAGATTGCGACATCGGAAGCCCGCCCTGTATATCGTCAAGAACATTTATTAGAATTCTGCGCAAACCGGGATTTTCGGTCTCCCCCACCAGAATTTTAAAAGATTCCGCTATCGGAACTTTTGCGGAAAAAAGAGTCGCGAGTTGTCGTGACAAAATGACGATGTCTTTTTGATTTACGGCCGCGAAAAGACCGAGGCTAGACAAAAAGCCCATAATTCCTCCTTGGTCTTCAACTGGCACAATAGAGGTAACCAGAAAGTTCCTCCTCTGCAAGCTAGAGACTGCAAGATCAATACTTGAGGCTTCTATTGAACCCTGTGTTTCTTTGCCGTCCGAAGTGCGAGCCTTATAAGTATATTGTGCCATTTATATTTTAAAAATTATCTGCCTGCTAAAATACGCAATTCCTGGGGATTAAGCGAGAAAATAAGAGCGTTCTCCATTGTTATTTCTCCCCGCCTGACCAAATCCATCAATGATCTATTGAAAGAAACCATGCCGTTCTCCGAATTGGTTTCAATGACCAAATCGAGCTCGTGCACTTTATTTTCGCGTATTAAATTGCGGACTGCCGGGTTTGATATCAAAAGCTCGTAGGCCGGAATAAGCCCGCCGGAAATACGCGGTATCAGACGCTGGGAAAAAACTCCGATAAGAGTATTGGCAAGTTGCGATCTGATTTGCGACTGCTGGGAACCGGGAAAAGAATCAATTATCCGGTCGATGGTCTGCGCCGCGTTATTTGTATGTAAAGAAGAAAAAACAAGGTGACCTGTTTCGGCTGCCGTTACGGCCGTAGCCATTGTTTCGTGGTCGCGCATCTCTCCAATCATTGCGACATCTACATCCTGTCTGAACATCGAGCGGAGAGCTGATCCGAAATCTGCCGTATCCGCACCAATTTCGCGCTGGTCAACCATTGAACGGTCCGGCGTGAAAATATATTCAATAGGATCTTCAATGGTCACAATCTGCGCCGCTCTTGTATGGTTGATTACATCAACCAAGGCGGCGAGAGTCGTAGATTTGCCGTGGCCGGTAGGGCCTACGGCCAGAAAAAAACCTTGTTCTTTTTTGGTAAAATCCAGAAGAACATTGGGAATATTTAGTTCAGCTAAGGTTTTTATCCTTACAGGAATAAGCCTCATGGCCACTCCGACATAACCCTTCTGAAAATACACATTCACTCTAAATCTCATTTTGTCTTTGAAAGAATATGAAAAATCCCGCTCATGACGATTTAAGAATTCGACAAAAAAAGCCGGCTCCATCATTGATTCCGCGAGCCCCTTGGTATGTTCTGCAGTCAGTATCGGTATTTTAGACAATGGCACAAGCTGTCCGGAAACGCGCAGGGTCGGATGACGCCCGACCGACAAATGCAGGTCAGACGCGCTCTCTTTTGCTACCATTGTTATAAGGTCTTCAAGAAATTTAGCGTAATCCATTTTATTTATTTTTCTTTGCTAATAAACTTTCAACCCGTTTTACCACTTCCGAAGGAGTAAAATGCGCTTTGATTATATAATCTGTAGCTCCCGACTTCATACCCTTATCAACATCTTCTTTTTGCCCCAAATTGGTCAGAACCAAGGTTATAGCATTCGGTGCGGCGTTCTCCTTCTTTAAATTCCGCAAAAGATCGAAACCGTCCATCTTTGGCATAACCACATCCATCAATATTACATCCGGCGAATTTGTTTTAGCTTTTTTAACCGCATCCTCGCCGTTCTTAGCCGTATCAACCTCATATCCAGATTCCACGAACTTCATCGCGTACATTTCGAGCAAAAACTCATCATCATCTACTATTAAAACTTTAGTTTTCGCCATTATTTTTATACTACTTCCATTAATTCTTCAAGTCCGATCGTTCCGTCCAATACTTTTAGTATACCATCTTGGTGCATATTTATCATGCCTTGACGGAAAGCTTCTTTTAGGACTTCCCCTTCGTTTGGCTTTTCCAATACTATCTTCTCAAGCTCTTTAGTCATAGATAAAACCTCGAAAACAGCGATCCTTCCGCGCGCGCCTTTTGGACAAGAGCCTGAAACTTTCCCGCGGTAAATATGCGCAGGCAATGTAATATTTTTTCTTATCTCTGCGGGCATACCGGCAATCTCGGCCTCTAAGGTTTCTTTTAGCTTCCCTTCCACGGGAACTTCTTCCTTGGATTCTTCGCAAAGACACCTTACAAGACGTTGTCCGATAGCAATGTCCAATGTGGGCGCTATCAGATAAGGGTCTACTCCCATATCAACCAATCTTGGAATAACTCCGACTGCATTGTTTGTGTGCAAAGTTGAAAGCACAAGGTGTCCGGTTAACGCCGCATGAATTGCAAGCTGGGCGGTTTCCTTATCGCGTATCTCTCCAACCATGATTATATCCGGGTCCTGGCGCAAAATATGCCGAAGGCCCTGAGCAAAATCGTAACCTATCTCCGGGCGCACTTGTGATTGATTGACCCCTTGAATTGAATATTCAACCGGATCCTCCAAACTCACTACGTTGTAGCCTTCTTTATTTAAAGACTGAAGCATCGCGTAAAGGGTTGTTGATTTGCCGGAACCGGTTGGCCCTGTTATTAAGATGAGACCATATGACCGCGTGAGCCCTTCTTGTATGGCAGAAAGGTTTGTTCCTCTAACCCCGAGTTTTTCAAAATTTGCGATCCCGGCTTCTGAATCCAAAATACGAATGGCGACTTTTTCCCCATAATATGTCGGGAAGGTGGAAACGCGGAAATCTATGTCACGATCATCAATCTTCGCGGAAAATCTTCCGTCCTGCGGCTTCCTTTTTTCATCAAGCTGCATACTGGTAAGAACCTTAATACGCGAAACTATCTGCTCATGCACTTTAAGCGGCAATATCAAACTGTTGTAAAGAACTCCGTCCACACGGAAACGCACGCGAAGATTATCCCTACCAGGCTCAATATGTACGTCTGAAGCGTGTCCTTCGGTTGCGTGACGCAAGATTACTGCAACCATTTTTGTAATCGGAGCATCCTCAACAAAAGGCATCTCTGCCGGCATGTGCGCTGTGGGCGCATTTTTAAGGTCTGAAGCAATTGCGGATTCAAGTTCTCCTAAAACATTCGTAACTTCGCCGCCGATACCTCTGTATTCGCCGAGAACCATATCCAAGTCAGCTTTCGAAATAAGAAAAACTTTAAAAGGCTTGCCGAGCCTGCCGACAATGAATTTCAACGCTTCATTTGATTCAATACTTTCCGGGGAAGTCATTCCTACCTCCAAAACGCCGTCAATGAGGCCTACCGGCACAAAATTATATCGTTTGGCGGATTCTTCAGGGATGGCCTTTAAAAGATCGAACTGAACTTTGTTCCCGCCGAGTATTTTTACCTCAACTCCTAAAGCCTCGCCTTTTGCTTTTAAAATATCAGCTTCGTGGATGCCTCGCACAAACAACTCGTCCTCTATCGGAATATTTTTCTGTCTGGCCTCTCTTCGGATCGCCGAAGCATCAGCAAGGGTTATTGCCCCAGACCCGACCAATATGTCTAAAATGCTTCTTACAGCCATAAGATTATTTTAACACAAAATTAGACAACTAATTGTGGATTTAGCGTTTTACTATTGAAGCTGGTTTCGTCAAAGATATGAACGGATTCGGGCGTCCTTTCGTTAATCCGGAAACATCAAGAGGCGGCTGGGAGACGAACGAGAGGAATTGCTGGTCTGTAAAAATGGAAGTGTCCATTTTGATATTTTTTATCCTTGCCACAAGCTCCAGTGTCGGTCCGGAAACAGGTCCCGGAGTTATCTGAACAACTTCTGTACTCGAAGACTGATACCACCAAATCCCCCCGCCAATGACGAGCAATACGATTATTATAGTCGGAAGGTTTTTCATCATTTCTGATAATAAGATTTAGTTTTTAAAGTAAAACTGTATATGCCGGTATCGGCAGATGTAAAGGCTATCTCGCTCAAATCCGTCAACCTCAAATTTTTCTCAAAAGCGTCTATCAATGACCGGAAAGCTTCATAGCTTGCGCTAACCGTTAAATTGTAACTTACCGTGCTTGGAAGCGGCGGAGCCGGGGGAACCGGAGTCCCGTCCGGCGCCGTATCCGGAACGACGATAAGCTGGGTATTGGGAATAATGGAAAAATTAATGTTCTTTAACTGTATGCCGCGCGCTTTCGCAAAGCTTTCCATACTTACCAAAAGGTCCTCCGTGTTCGCTTTTGCAGGCAAAAATTCCTCGAGGCGCGCTAAGTCATCTTTGGAAATGGAATTGTAAGTATTTAAAAGCTGGTCCCTTGTGGCTTCAACCTCTTTAAGCTGGGCCAAATTGTCGGCGATAATTTTTGACTCCGCGCGCAAAACCGAAATTTCGTCCCACATAGGGCGCGCAATCATGAATACAAGCCCGATGGCCGCGAAAAATAATATTATTGCTGAAATTGATTTCATGTTTACTTGAAATTAATTATTATATTAAAAACCACCGATCCCGTATCACGCAAAGTGGTATTGGAAAAAGAAGCATTGGCAACCTCCTGCTGATTTTGAAAAATTTTGGCCTGCGCGGATATTTCCGTATAGCTTGGTGCCTCGCCGCTCAATGTCAAAGTTTTTTTATCGGCATTGTAGTTAAAAACGCTGAAGCTTACATCGGGCAAAGTGTTCTTTTCCAAAAAATCAAAGACCGGTGTGGCATAAAGATGATTTTTTAAAAGAGTTTTAGCATTCGTAATAGTATTTGCAACATGTTCGAGCTGCGAAATAAGGGATGGCTCGAACTGAACCTGAAGACCGCTCAAAACCTGCCTTTGCTGGTCAAGCTGGCGGCCAAGAAGCCCTTTATAAGCGAACATGATGCCTGTAAGCGCAGAGGCTAGTATAAAAAGTATAAGCGAAAGCCGCAAAAGAGCACCAAGCCCTTCTGTCTTATAGTATTCTACGCTCGAAGATACCTTTTTGGGCATCAAACTTGAAATCTCAGCCATTGAATTTATTATAACATAATAACCGTCGCCAGCTGTGAACAACTATTGGCCTTGTTCCTTCTTAAAATTCCCGGAGTGCCAAGCCAACGGCATTCGCAAAGCCGGGACCGATATCCTTGAGTGCAGGCTCTAAGAATGCCGGGTAAACAACTTTATGGAATGGGTTTATCAGCTCAACTTCAACGCCGTAAGTCTTGATAAGTACGTCTTTGATGCCGGGAATAAGCGCTCCTCCGCCACCGATGAGCACTTTTGAAATTGCGCGACCGCCCCTTCTTTTCCAATCAATCAAAAACCTTTCACCTTCGGAACTTACAAAATCGAACAATGGCTCCAAAACCGAAATAACTTCCTCATTCTCCGGCCGTTTAATAAAACCGGCTTGTCTTTTTAAAATCTCGGCCCGATCGAAATCTATATTTAATGATTGCGAGAGTGCCAAAGACAGCTCCTGGCCGCCATGGTCAATCGAGTGTGCGAAACGCACAACCCCGGCATCGGCAACGGCTATTTTGGTCGTAGCCGCGCCAAAGTCCATCAACATAATGGAACCGAAAGCTTCGCGCAAGGATGCACGTGCTAAAGCAAAAACTTCTATCTCGAAAGCCGCAACCTCAAGTCCGGCATCTTTAAGAATTGTAGAATATTTCGTGATAACTTCCTTCGGTACCGCGGCTAATATTATACTTATAAATTTTTTCTGTCCCGAACCAGGAGAAGCCGATTTCAGTTCTTTTGTTTGTGGAGGCAATATCCACCAATCTATGACCACTTCGCTCATGGGAATTGGAATATATTTTCTGGCTTCGAACGGCACCGCCTCCTTAAGCTCCGCCTCGGAAAGATTCGGCATTTCCATTGTCGTTAAAAAACTATCGTGTAGCGGTATTGAGACGCTGGCTTTCTCTGCCGTTACCTGTGCTTCTTTAATAATATCTTTCAACGCCTCGACTAATTTATCATCCAGTATTCTGGCAGACCTCCCCACTTGTCCGTCCGTTCCGTAATGCGCCAAAGAAAGTTCGCCGTATGTTTCCAATATCGGGCGCTCCTTGTCTTTTCGAAGTTGGACTACCTTTATAGAAGAAGAACCTATGTCCACGCCTAAATACCTTTGCTCCTTTTTAAGGCCTGAGAGGGTTTTACCGATATTTAAATTATTAAAAAAATCTGAAAATGCCATTGATTATAAATACTCTTTTGCTTTAATACTAGCACAATGCTTAACTTTCAGAAAATTCTTGATTTTCTAATCCCCAGGCGATGCGCGGGCTGTGGAGGAGACAATGAGGTCTTTTGCCGTGCTTGCCGCGCCGCTTCCTTCCAAAAAAGCGCCGGATGCATCCTTTGCGGGTTTAGAAATAATACGGGAGAATTTTGCCCTGATTGCAAGCGCAAATTTGCTCCGCCATTAAAGAGCGTCCTTTGGGCGGGGCGTTACGACGGAGAGCTAAAAAAAGCGATATGGGAATTGAAATACGGCAAACGCCGCGAACTGGCGCGCCCGCTGGCCGAAATGCTCGCAGAGAAGTTTTTAAATATGCGTGTCTTACAAAATGCTGTGCCTGCAGGAAATTTCCTAATAATCCCTATCCCCCTCCATTTCAAACGGCAATATGAGCGAGGATTCAATCAGGCGGAGCTTTTGGCGCGTGAATTTTCCAAAATAACCTGCATCACGATGCGAAATGATATTTTGGAAAAAACAAAAGAAACTCCCGCGCAAGTCAAAATAGAAAATAAAGAATTGCGTTTAAAAAATTTGGAAGGCGCATTTAAAGTCTCACTTGGTACGCCGGTTACCAAGTGGCCGTCAATTATTTTAATAGACGATGTTGCTACCACCGGCGCGACGCTGATGCACGCGGCCGAGGCGTTAAAAAACGCTGGAGCAAAAGAAATTATCGGCCTTGTAATTGCGCACGGATAATTTATTTATTGCAACTTGTGTCGTGGACATTTTGTTTGCAAGAGCAGAAATATTTAATTCCGTTGTCCGAGGGCTGACCGAGGCAAAAACCGGTCTGGCATTCCCCGCCGTGAGCGCATTCCTGCCCTGCTTTTTTATTCGCCGTATTGCCAAGGCCGCCCATATCAACTTTTATAGTTTGATTGCAAAAATCCAATGGTGACGCTTGCTTGCCTCTAACACGATCATTGTCAAAAGCACACTGCTTCGGTTTTATCTGCTGTGGATTCGTTGTACATGGATTCGAGCAGACAATCACGCCGTCATCCTGGCAAAGAGCGGCAGTTGCAAACCGTGAATTCATCGCAGTAACACAAAAATTATCAGCCGCCGCAAGCGCACCGCACGTCGCCAATTTTTTGTTCTTTTGGTAGAACTCGCAAACATATGAATCTTCAGAAATATCGGCGCGCACTTTACCGTTTGGCCCGTCAACTTCAACGACCGCGCGTATAATCTGCTTCATAGTAAGACGTCCTAGTTTCTCACGGAAAAAATCAAATGAACGCGCCACCGCAGAACGCATGCCACCCCACCACCTTCCCGGAATCGAAAATACGCGCTGCCAAATAGAAGACTTCACCACAACTTCTTCTATAAGATCTTTATCTCCCGAAGCACATTCAATATACATTTCACGAAATTGGTCTCCAATTTGCGTATTGCAATCAGCATTCACATTGCAATTAGGACAAATCTGGCAATTATTTTTATTATTTTCGCACGCCAAGCCTTTTTGCGGAGAACCGTCACAATAAAAACCTGCCTTTGAACCGTTCACACTTGTGGTTTTAGAGGCGCTTGAATGAAAATATCCGCAAACATCATTTGTGTTCGCGGTGTATCCGACACATTGTTTGCCAACATTGGCGCAGACCTTAGCACCCGAATTCATTGCAGAATCGTTGCCGTTGACTACATAATAGTCATACCCTTTATAATTGTAAGGCTCTGATGCGGCATATGCCGCTATCCCCGTAGCTAAAACCACCAATATAACCGCAAATATTTTTTTATTCATCAAGTAATTATACAATATTTTAAAAGAGGACGGGCGCCTATGAAACGTGGACGTTAGCATTTGAGATAAGCCAGTCCATCAGCTTTTTCCTGTGCTTGTCTATTGACCAATCGTCGCCGTTTTTGAAAAGAGTTGGGTAAGCCGCCTGAAATTTCCTTAAGCTTTTGGCCGAGGCCTTAGGAAAACCTTCGGGAACGCTTTTATTATAAGATTCGACGAAAACAGCAAGCGTAGTAACGTTTTGGTTAAGC
>JAUSHV010000045.1 GCA_030648495.1 bacterium | reverse complement strand
GGCTAGTTTAGCCGCTTTTCTTTTTGCCTTGACGATTTGCCGCTGTAGTGCTAGGAATGGATTAGGAAAAACAAAGGAAGGAGGCACTTGATGAAAACAATACAATTGGATGGCGAATGGGAAATTCAGCTTAAAGACGGTACGATCGTGACAATTAGCGACGTTTTGCAACACATAACTACTGTGCGTATAAGTAAGGATGTCGCAACAGTTGATGTGACTGTTGGAAAGGAACGTAATTATATCGAAGTTAAAACCGGCGCTCCGTTGAAAACCGACTGGATACCAAAAAAATAAGAATCCAACGCGGCGCAGAACTTAGCGCCGCTTTTCTTTTTGTCTTGACTGTATTTTAACGTTGCGCTAGGTTTGGGCGAGAAGTAGAAAGGTAGGAAAAATGAAAACCATTTTGTGTCTTTTGTTGGTAGGCTTTTTACTTATTAATGCATCGATTGCCCGCGCAAATCATATTCCGGTGCCGAATTTGCCGATCGGAGAGACGGCTTATAAGATTGGGCAGTATGATTGGAAATGCGGAAAAGCTGTTTGGTATGATTTTACTGATTGGTACATAATCACAATAAACGGCAAATTGGTGTTGATCGGTAAAAGAAATTCTGATAAAGTTTGGGTTGATCGTGATTCGGATGGCCACTTTGATGAATTCTATGATGACGGTGACAACGCATTTGAGGCCAAATACCATAATATCTGCGATATTATTGAGAAAGGAGCACAAGAATGAAAGAGCTAATTTTTGCGATTGCGATTTGTGCGATGTTGTCTGCGGGCGCCGCGCTTGCTGATGATTACCCGGTTCCACAGCTACCCCCAAAAGAAAACTTTCTCAAAGAAAGAGAATCTTCTTTGTTGTGCGGCAAGTTCCAAGTATATGTATATGTGGACCAGGAACAGACAGTCGCATGGATTTTGTTTTATTTAGGCGATATAAAAGAGGAGTTCATTATCCAAAGGAAGGCGGTAAAAAACGGGAAAATTTTAGAAGATGCGTGGTTACGCGTGAATCGAGGTGAGCATGTCTATAGGCATTTTTCTAGTTTGGATGCAATTGAGGATAAATATCCTTCTCCTTGCGATGCGCTTACGCCGCCCCAATAAAGGGCGGTTTTTTTCACACCTTATTCCCAGCTTATACCCAAATACCCGTGTGGTGTTGACAGCGAAAGCCCTATCCTTTAACATACTATCTATACGCTTTAATCAGCGTATTGGCTTTTATAAGCGATAATTTTTAATAATTCTATGGCAACAGAGAAATTCGAACGCACAAAGCCTCACCTTAATGTAGGCACAATCGGTCACGTTGACCACGGCAAAACCACTTTAACAGCGGCAATTTTAAATGTACTTAACCTAAACGGCAACAAAGCCAGAATTGAAAAGGTTGAAGATATCGACAACGCGCCTGAAGAGCGCCAGCGTGGCATTACTATCGCGCTTCACCACTCTGAATATGAGACGAACAAGAGGCACTACGCACACATCGACGCTCCCGGACACGCAGACTACATCAAAAATATGATTACAGGAGCCGCTCAAATGGACGGCGCAATTTTGGTTGTAGCGGCGACTGATGGACCGATGCCTCAAACAAGAGAACACATACTGCTTGCACGTCAAGTAGGAGTGCCGGCTATAATTGTCTTTTTGAACAAAGTAGACATGGTAGACGACAAAGAGCTTATTGATTTGGTAGAAACCGAGATTCGGGAGCTTTTAACAAAATATGATTATCCCGGAGACAAAACTCCGATTATCCGCGGCTCTGCCTTGAAAGCATTGGAAGCCAAATCAAAAGATGATGAATGGGCCAAACCAATATTGGAATTGACCAAGCAATTGGACGAATTTATTCCCGAGCCTGTTCGTGATATTGATAAGCCATTTTTGATGCCCGTTGAAGACGTGTTTTCTATTGAAGGACGTGGAACTGTGGTAACCGGAAGAATTGAAAGAGGAAAGGTAAAATTGAACGAAGAAGTAGAGATAGTCGGATTGAAAGACACTGCGAAGACCGTAGTTACAGGAATAGAAATGTTTAACAAACAGTTGGATCTAGGCATGGCCGGAGACAATGCAGGGTTGCTCCTTCGCGGGACAAAGAAAGAAGATGTTGAGCGTGGACAGGTTTTGTCCAAGCCCGGCTCCATTACTCCGCACACTGAATTTGAAGCAGAAGTTTATATCTTAAATAAAGAGGAAGGCGGGCGTCACACTCCATTTTTCTCCGGTTACAAGCCTCAATTCTACATCCGCACAACCGATGTTACCGGCGAAGTAACTTTGCCGACAGGCACTGAAATGGTAATGCCAGGAGACACTATTAAATTCAATGTAAAGCTCATTGCCCCAGTTGCCATGGAAGATAAATTGCGATTCGCAATAAGAGAAGGCGGCCGGACGGTCGGAGCGGGAGTTGTAACCAAGATAAATAAATAAAAAATGCCGGTTAAGGCATCAGTTAAAGAGAAAGTGAAGGTTGAAAAAGCGAAGGCTGAGGAAGAAAAACAAAAGCTCCGCATACGCGTTCGCGCGTATGACCATAAGATTTTAGACGTCTCCATTAAACAGATAGTGGATACGGCCGTAAGATACGGCGCCGAAATCCACGGGCCAGTGCCATTGCCTACGGAAATAAAAAAATATACGGTTAACCGTTCTTCTTTCGTTCACAAAAATGCCCGCGAACAGTTTGAGATGCGTGTGCACAGAAGGCTAATCGATATCGTAAACCCAACTCCAAAAATAATCGACGCACTGACAAATCTTTCTTTGCCCGCCGGTGTCGATATTGAGGTAAAGATGTAATTCGGCTAGTATAAAAATATGGCATCTAAAGTGGCAATTGACGACCTTGCCGGAATGATAAAACGCGGCTTTGATTCTATGGATACGCAGTTTGTAGAAGTAAAAGATCGCCTAGACAGAATTGAGAATCTTATTCTTAAAAAGCACGACCGAGAAATCGGCGACTTAAAATTACGTATGCAAAATCTTGAGGACATGTTAGCGATACCAAGCAAGAAATAGAATAAATAAGCCAAAAACCGGAGCTGGAAAGTTCCGGCTTTTGGTTGTATGATTATAAGGCAATGATAAAAGAAAACACATTTTCTCCGGAAGAGCGAGAAAAAGAACCAAAGCAAATAATTGTTGAAGTGGGACCTGGAGATCGGCCATTGATATATTGGCTAAAATCTGACGGCAAAGAAATGAAATTCAAAGCCGGAAAAGACGAAACACTTTTTAGTCTTAAAGCCGGAGACAAGTTGGTAGAAGTTGATTTGCCCGGAGATAGAAACGTAGATCTTTTTCGTCATGTCTATAAATATAATTGGGAAAAAGTCGATAAAAGTCATTTGTTAGATTTAAAGAAAGTTTTAGATAAATGTTTATTAAAAGATATTAAAGGCGAAATATTACACGCAGATGGCCAAAAATTGCCTTTGCGAGACGGACAAGTAGATATTGTGTTTATGGGCAATGTTATTAGTGGACACGTCAAAGACGATGAGCTTCTCGGATTCGCAGCTAAACAAAAACACATTTTGAGAGAAAAAGAAAATCTTATTAAAGAAGCAAAAAGGGTTTTGCGCGTAGGAGGAAAATTGATTATACAAGAAGAATTTGCGCCGGCAGAGTCGGTAAGGGGCGCATACAAGAAAGTCCTTAATAACTTTGACGCAGATTCAGATTTTAGCACAAACGAGATAGAAGATTTTGAAAACAGCGGTGGCGTGGTGTTTGAGCTTACAAAACTTAGGGATTCGGTTTAAAAAATAGACAAAAAATAAGCGGCATGCTAAGAATAATTAATATATGTCTAAATTCATTTTAGCAAAAAAAGTTGAGATGTCGCAGGTTTTTGATGATAAGGGGAAAGTGCATCCCGTTACTTGGCTTTTGGCGGGCCCGATTTTTGTTACCCAAGCAAAAACCAAAGAAAAAGACGGCTACACCGCCGTGCAGGTTGGTTTTGGTTCCAAAAAAGAAAAAAACATGAAAAAGCCTCAAAAAAAGCTTGGAAATTTTGAAGTTTTCAAGGAATTCAAATCAGAAGATATTTTGAATGTCGGAGACAAAATAGAGATTTCTACATTTGCAGAAGGCGACAAGATAGAAGTTAGCGCCACTTCAAAAGGAAAGGGTTTCCAAGGGGTTGTTAAGCGCCACGGCTTTCACGGCGGCCCGAGGACTCACGGACAAAAGCATTCCGAGCGTGCACCGGGCTCAATAGGGGCCGTCTGGCCACAGCGCGTTTTGAAAGGCAAACGCATGGGTGGCAGAATGGGCCAAGACAGGGTAACCGTAAAAAATCTTAAAGTCATAAAAATTATTCCAGAAAAAAACCTCATGGCCATCTCCGGTGCCATTCCTGGCCATCGCGGTAGCTTGGTAGAAGTAAGAGGATAAAAGAAGGGGGCTTGCAAGCCCTTTTCTCATATGCTAACATCAAATAACTTGTGAGAAGTCAAAATAACAACCTCGAAAGGAGGAGATTTATGTAGGTTTGTAAGACCGCAGGCTTTTGGCCGAGGCTCTAACGACCTCGGTTTTATTTTTATGCAATTAGAAACATATAATTTAAAAGGAGAAAAAGTTGGGCCAGTAGAATTGCCCGAGCGTATTTTTGGCGTGAAATGGAATGCGGCTTTGGTAAAGCAAGTGTATGACGGCGAAATGGCAAATAAAAGGCGTCCTTGGGCGCACACTAAGACGCGGGGCGAAGTTGCGGGAGGCGGCAAAAAACCTTGGCGTCAAAAAGGCACTGGCAGGGCGCGTCACGGCTCAATCCGCTCGCCGTTGTGGGTTGGAGGAGGGGTTTCGCATGGCCCAAGAAATGAAAGAGATTATTCCGTCAAAATAAATAAAAAAATGAAACGCGGGGCGCTGTTCTCTTTGCTTTCAAGAAAATTAAAAGACAAAGAATTGGTTTTGGTGGATAATTTTGGACTTTCTAGACCGAAAACGAAAGAGGTTTTTTCAGTTTTTAAGAATTTGCGCGACAAAGCGAAAGTCTATAGGTTGGGCGAGAAAGGCGGAAAGGCGCTTTTGGCGATTCCAAGAGAAGAGAAGGTTTTGCGCGCTTCGCGGAATCTCCAGAATGTTTCTTATGTTGAGCCCCGCAATCTGAACGTTGCCGGGATTCTGCATAATAAATATTTGCTTCTTGATAAATCAAGCGTGGAGGAATTAAATAAGACTTATAAGGCTAAAGAAAGCAATAAATAAACTTTATGCCGTTTTCAATTTCACAAATGTTGGGAGGATTTAGGAAGAAGGAAACTTCCGCGAAGCGGAGGGAGAGAGCTCCGCACAACACCGCGCCCGGGAAGAAGTCCGACTTCCCGGGGAAGCCGGACTTCAAAGAGGTCGCGGCGAAGGAAACTTCATCTGCTGCGCCGCAAGTTTCTAAGCAAAAAGTGCACACTAGCGATCTCGCATGGTCACTAATAGTTCGGCCACATATTTCCGAGAAATCCACGATGCTGGGAGAAGGAAAATATATTTTGAAGGTTTCCCGCGGTGCCAGCAAAGGAAATTTGAAGCGCGCGGTCGGTGATAGATACGGCGTAGAAGTAGAAGATGTAAAGATTTTAAATATGCCTTCAAAACAAAGAAGAAGGGGGGCTACGCTCGGAACTAAACCGGGTTTTAAAAAAGCGATTATAACGCTGGCAAAAGGACAATTAATTAACGAATTTTAATATATGAAAACTTACGCACCGCGTTCACCAGGAAGAAGGCAGATGACAGGAATAAATTACCGGGAGTTTTTGACGAGGACTGAACCCGAAAAATCTCTGGTATCAGGGATGTTCCGCGCGGTCGGGCGCAACAACCGCGGGCGCATTACCACGCGCCACAAAGGAGGAGGCGCAAAAAGGCTTATCCGCCAGGTTGATTTTTATATGGATAAGAAAAATATTCCGGCCAAAGTTCTTTCGGTTGAATATGATCCGTCGCGCACGGCATTTATCGGCTTGCTTTCTTACCGCGACGGTGAGAAACGCTACATGGTTCTTCCGCATGGAGCCGGGGTAGGGCGCGAAATTATGGTGAGCGCGGACGCACCTTTGCTTCCCGGTAACCGCTTGCCGCTCTCGAAACTTCCTGTTGGAGCCTTGATATATAATATTTCTTTGTCTGCCGAAGGAAAGGCGGCGCTTGTGCGCTCGGCCGGTTCTTTTGCAGAAGTTTTGGCACATGATGGAGGCTACGCACAGCTTAAGCTTCCGTCCGGTGAAGTAAGAAAAATTCCGGAAAATGCCTGGGGCTCGCTTGGCCAAGTTTCAAATATTGAGAACAACCTTGTTGTTATCGGAAAAGCCGGAAGATCGCGCTGGATGGGAATCCGCCCGACCGTAAGAGGCTCCGCGATGAATCCCGTCGACCATCCGTACGGAGGAGGCGAGGGCCGCACTATGAGGGGGACCAGAAAACCAAAAAATAAATGGGGCAGAGGAACTCGCGGAGTTAAGACGCGCAATAAAAATAAATATTCCTCAAAATTAATTATTAGCCGCAGAACTAAAAACTAAAAATCATTAATTTATGCCGAGAAGTTTAAAAAAAGGTCCGTTCATAGATGCGAAACTACTCAAAAAAGTTGAGAAGCTTAAGCCCGGCTCGCAAACGGTAATTAAGACCTGGTCCAGGCGTTCGACTATCAGCCCGGAGATGGTCGGATTTATTTTCGGAGTTCACAACGGCCGGGATTTTATTCCGGTGCGTGTTTCGGAAGAGATGGTAGGACATAAATTGGGAGAATTTTCTCCGACGCGCAAATTTACCAAACATGGAGGCAAGATGCAGAAAGAATTGGAAATGCAGGCCGCCGAAGCAGAAAAAGCTAAAACTGCAGCCGCAACCGTGCCGGCTAAAAAATAAAAAATATGGAATACAAAGCACATCTTAGATATTTGCGGATTGCGCCCAGAAAAGTTAGGCTGGTGGCTGATTCTATCCGCGGAAAATCCGTTCGCGAGGCCGAGCGGTTGCTAAAATTTATGTCCAAGAAAAGCGCGTTGCCGGTTGGAAAGCTTCTCCGCTCCGCAATATCCAACGCAAAAAATAATTTTAATATAGGCCAGGAAAAATTATTCGTTAAAAGCATCGCCGTGGATAAGGGGCCTGTTTTAAAAAGAATAATGCCGAGAGCGCGCGGTTCCGCTTCGCCGATACACAAACATACGAGCCATATTAGTATAACTTTGGTAGAAAAATAATATGAGTCATTCTTCACATCCATATTCAATGAGATTGGCAATAATCCGGCCATGGAGGTCGCGCTGGTTTAACGCAAAAGATTTTTCAAAATTATTAAAAGAAGACGTCAGGCTCCGCGATTTTTTGGCTATCCGCTTGAAAGGCACTCTTGTTGATGGTATAGAAATAGAGCGCACCAACGCAGCTTTAAATATTATCATAAGGACTGCCCGTCCGGGACTCATTATCGGAAGAGGCGGGGAAGGTATTACAAAACTGCAAACCGAAGTGGCGGTATTTTTACAAAAGCACAGATCGGCAGGCAAAAACTCGGCGGTAGATGCCAAAAAAGATATTAAAAAAGAGCAGAAACCTCCGACTTTGAAATTGACCGTGGAAGAAGTGAAAATTCCCGAGGCGCACGCGCAAATAATGGTGGAGCAGATCGCGATGGATTTGGAAAAAAGAATGCCGTTCAGGCGCGTGATGAAACAAACATTAGGCAAGATAATGAATGCAAAAGAAGTAAAAGGAGTCAAGCTTTCTTTATCCGGCCGGCTGGATGGAGCGGAGATGGCGCGCTATGAGTGGCTGAAAGATGGCCAGGTGCCTTTGCAGACATTGCGGGCGGATGTTGACTATGCGAAAGGGCGTGCGCATTTGCCGTATGGAGACCTGGGCATTAAAGTATGGATATATAGAGGAGAAATATTTAATCATTATGCTATACCCAAAAAGAGTAAAATTTAGAAAATGGCAGAGAATGGCCACGCGAAGAAACTTGCGGGAAACTCGTGGGACGACTTTAGCGTTCGGCGCATTTGGCCTCAAAGCTGAAGAAGCGCTTTGGGTAAATTCCAAACAGATAGAGGCCGCGAGAAAAGCCATGACGCATTATATCCAAAGAGGAGGAAAAGTTTGGATAAGGATATTTCCGGATAAGCCGATAACCGCCAAGCCGCCGGAGGTAACCATGGGCGGAGGGAAGGGGGATGTGGCAGGCTATGTTTTCCCCGTGCTTCCGGGACGTATTATTTTCGAAATGGACGGAGTCGAGCGGAACGTTGCAGAAGAAGCCCTAAGAAGGGCCGGGGCGAAACTGCCTATTAGAACAAGATTTGTCGCAAGAAATTAAATATGGCAAAAGTAAAAATAAAATCAAAAGATATCGCACTCCGCGCCATAGAAGAAAATGTCGCTGATTTGAAGCTGGCGCGCGAGAGGATGCTCGAGCTTCGGATGAAGCAAGGCGAATCCAAGAATAAGAACGTGAAAGAAACCAGGGAATTGCGGAAAAATATCGCTAGAATATTGACTGTGTTAAATAGTAAAAAATAAATATGGCACAAATATTAAAAGGAAAAATAGTTTCAAATAAAATGCGGAGTACCGTCATTGTTGAAGTCACGCGCTTAAAACGGCATCCGGTTTACGGCAAGCAAACAAAGGTTTCAGACAGATACAAAGCGCATACAGCGGAAGAAATTCCCGAAGGTACGGTTGTCGAGATAAAAGCAAGCCGTCCGAGGTCGCACGGCAAAAAATGGGAAGTAGTCAAATCATTATGATACAGCATAGAACAATGTTAAGTGTTGCGGATAACTCAGGCGCTAAGCTAGTCCAGTGCATCAAAGTGTTGGGCGGCACGCGGAGGCGTTACGCGGGCATTGGGGATACCGTGGTTGTTACGGTAAAGATTGCGGAGCCGCGGAAGGGCGTGAAGAGAAAGGAAGTTCACAAAGCTTTGGTTGTGCGCCAGAAGAACGTTTTTCGCCGTGTCGACGGCAGCTATATCCGCTTTGACGACAACGCCGTGGTTATTTTGGACGGTCAGGAACCTAAAGGCGGGCGTATTTTCGGACCGATTCCGCGCGAGATTAAAGAAAAAGGTTTTAATAAAATAGCCTCGCTTGCGGAGGAAATAGTATAAATATGAAAACAAAGATAAAAAAAGGCGACAGCGTGGTGGTAATTTCAGGCAAAGACCGCGGAAAGACCGCGAAGGTTATTAATTTTTTCCCGAAAACATACAGAATAGTTGTGGAAGGGGTCGCAATAAAAAAAGTTCACAGGCGCCCCAGAAAACAAGGCCAGAAAGGCGAGATTGTGAGCCTGCCTTCTCCTATTCATGTTTCAAACGTATTGCTTTACTGTAAAAGTTGCGGCAAGGGAACGCGAACAGGATTTCAATTTTTAGATGACGGTAAAAAGATTAGAATTTGCAAAAAATGCAAAAGTGAAATTTAAATTTTATGCAATCAATTAAAGAAAAATATAATAAAGAAGTTGTGCCGAAAATGATCAAAGAATTCGGTTACAAGACTCCTATGGCTGTACCCAAAATTTTGAAAGCCGTTGTAAATGTTGGCACGGGTAAAATGCGGGACAAAAAAGAAGCGGTTGAGGCCGTGGTAAAGCACCTGGCTTTGATAACCGGACAACATGCCGATCCGCGTCCGACAAAAAAAGCCATCGCGTCCTTCAAAACGCGGGAAGGAATGATCGTCGGATACAGGGTTACATTGCGCGGCACAAGGATGTATGATTTCTTAAGCCGGCTTGTAAACTTGGCCATACCCAGAATGAGGGATTTCCGTGGGGTTGATCCCCGCGCAATTGACCAAGGTGGCAATTTGACTTTGGGCATCAGAGAGCATATAATTTTTCCCGAAATGATAGGAGAGGATGTAAGGAATATTTTTGGGCTGGAAATTACTGTTGTGACCAACGCGAAAAACAAAAAAGAAGCCGAAGTATTGTTAAGATTAATGGGTTTTCCTTTGCAAAAAAATGTCTAAAACTTCAACATACGCAAGATCGCTAAAGCCTCCCAAGTTCAAAAGCAGGATTGTTCGCCGCTGTTTTCGTTGCGGAAGAAAGCGCGGATACATGCGGGCGTTTGAACTTTGCAGGATATGCTTCCGGGAGCTGGCGAACGAAGGTTTGATACCCGGTATTAGAAAATCATCTTGGTAAATATATGACAGATCCAATATCAGACATGTTAATAAGAATAAAGAACGCGCAAGCGGTGAAAAAAGAGACCGTGTCTTTCGCGCACTCTAAATTAAAAACCGAAATAGCAAAAATTTTGGAGAGCCGGGGATATATAGGAGCTACCCAAAACCACGGGAAAAAACAGAAAAAACTTATCGAGGTTACATTGGTTTACGGTGCGGACGGAATGCCGAAGATCTCCGGCGTCAAAAGGATTTCCAAACCATCGCGCAGGATCTATCGGGGTGCCGGCGAGATTTTTTCGGTAAAGAACGGTCTGGGAACCGCGGTTTATTCCACGACCAAGGGCTTGTTGACCGATCGCGAGGCAAGAAAACAAAAAGTAGGCGGAGAAATTTTATTCGAAATTTGGTAAATAAATATGAGCCGTTTAGCAAAAAAACCGATAAATATTCCGGCGGAAGTAAAAGTGACCGTAGCAGGCAACACACTTATTTTTAATGGTCCGAAAGGAGAGCTAAAAAAAACTTTTTCCGAAAACATAGAATTCAAGCTCGAAGGAGCGTCTTTGGTCGTGACCTTAAAAAAGGAAGAGAAGAAAAAAGACCCGTCTTTGGGCTCGGCAGCCTCGCTGGTAAAAAACGCCATCGCCGGTGTGAGTTTGGGATTTCAAAAAAAACTTGAAATCGAAGGAGTCGGGTACAAAGTACAGATGGAAGGCGCCAATCTTATTTTATCTTTGGGATTCACACATAAAGTTATTATTGTTCCGCCCAAAGATATTTCTTTTAAAGTTGAGAAAAACGCGATTTTTGTTACCGGGATAGACAAAGAAACAGTAGGTATGGTTTCAGCCGATATCCGCTCGAAAAAATTGCCGGAACCTTACAAGGGAAAAGGCATTCATTATTTCGGTGAAGTTATTAGAAGAAAGGCAGGTAAAAAAGCGGTTTCAGCGGCCTAATAAAACTAAAATGAATAGAAAAATATCAAAAAGAGTTTTCAGGCATAAAAGAGTAAGGGCAAAAATTGCGGGTACTGCGTCACGCCCGCGTTTTGCCGTTTCAAGATCAAACAAACATGTTTTTTTGCAGATGATAGATGATGAGAAGGGTAAAACAATAATCGGGCTGATGGACGATGCGTTGGTTGACGGTAAAAAGAAAATGACGAAATCGGAAAAAGCATTCGCATCAGGCAAGTCTTTTGCGGAGCAGGCATTAAAAAAAGGCATCCGCGAGGTTGTTTTTGACAGGGGAGGGTTCAAATATCAAGGCCGTGTTAAAAAAATAGCCGAAGGCGCGAGGGAGGGGGGTCTTAAGTTCTAATTACTAATACTTAATTTCTAAATTTTATGGCAAGACCAGACAGGCCACCAAGGCCAAAAAGCGAATACGAACAAAAACTCATTGACCTGCGCAGGGTCGCGAGAGTTGTCGCGGGCGGAAGGCGATTTACTTTTCGCGCGGCTTTGGTCATCGGAAATTTAAAAGGAGACGTCGGTTTTGGTCTGGGTAAAGCGGCCGACACTTCCCAGTCGATTGAAAAAGCTTTAAGAGATGCGAAAAAACATATGATATCCGTTCCTCTGACGGCAAACGGTTCAATTCCTCACGAGGTCTACGCAAAATATGCTAGCGCCAGAGTTATTTTAAAACCATCCAAGGTTGGCAAGGAAAAAGGATTGGTCGCCGGAGGCGCGCCGCGCGTGGTTTTGGCTTTAGCGGGAGTGAAGAACGCGAGCGCGAAAATTCTTTCGCACGGGAAAAACAAGATCAACAACGCGAGAGCCACGATGGAAGCGATTAAAAGTTTAAAAACAAAGAAATAAAACAATGCAATCGCACGAATTACAAAAAGCACACGGTAGAGTCAAGAGGAGAGTAGGAAGAGGGGGCAAGCGTGGTTCTTTTTCCGGAAAAGGCATCAAGGGACAAAGGGCCCGTTCAGGACACCGTATCCGCCCGCAAATAAGGGACATGATCAAGAAAATCCACAAAAGGCGCGGACAAAGGCGCGGATATTTTGCTCGTTCTGTTGCAAGTAAGCCGGCTGGCGTGAATTTGGAGGTCTTAGAGAAGAATTTTAATAATGGAGACAAAATAACCCCGAAATCTTTATTGGCAAAGAGCCTGATTCGGCCTGTGGGAGGTAAAATGCCTAAGGTAAAAATTTTGGGTATTGGCAAATTAACCAAAAAACTTATCTTTGATAAAGACTTGTTGATGTCCGCCGCAGTTAAGAATAAAATAAAATAATGTGGGACAAAGCTAAGCTGATTTTTCAAGACAAGGACCTCCGCAAAAAATTCTTATATCTTTTGCTGTTTTTAGCGGTGTTTCGGTTATGCGCTTCCATCCCCGTACCGGGAATAGACGCCGATAAATTAAAGCAATTTTTTGCCGCAAACCAGCTATTCGGCCTGCTCAATGTTTTTTCTGGCGGAGGTCTTTCGAATCTTTCAATAGTCATGCTGGGAGTAGGCCCTTACATTACGGGCTCAATTATAATGCAGCTTTTGACCATGATGATTCCGCGTTTAAAAGAACTTTATCAGGAAGAGGGCGAAGCCGGTCGGCAAAAATTCAACCAATATTCAAGAATACTTACTTTTCCTCTGGCTTTGGTCCAGGGATTTGCGCTTTTAACTATTTTTGAGCGGCAGGGAATCTTTCATTTTACTTTGTCTCAACGCTTAGGTAGCCTCCTTATAGTCGCGGCCGGGTCAATTCTCCTAATGTGGATAGGAGAATTGATATCCGAGTATTCGGTCGGCAACGGAGTGTCTATAATAATTTTTGCCGGTATCGTGGCAAGTTTTCCGTCTGACGCGCGTCAAACGCTGATAGCTTATGATCCATCGCAGTTACCGACGCTCATTGCTTTTTTGGCCGTTGCGCTTATCACAATCGCCGCAGTAATCGTAATATCGGAGGGAGAGCGGCCTATTCCCGTTTACTACGCGAAGCGTGTAAGGGGAATGCGCATGTACGGCGGCTCGACTACTTATTTGCCTTTGCGGGTCAATCAAGCCGGAGTTATTCCGATAATTTTTGCGTTGTCCATTTTGCTTCTTCCTCAGATGGTAGCCAATTTTTTGTCGGGCTCTTCAAATTTCATTCTTAAAAACATATCTTCTTTTGTCCTGGGTTTTCTGGCTAATAATTGGTACCATGCTTTGGGCTATTTTATTCTGGTTTTTCTATTTACATATTTTTATACTTTCGTAACTTTTGATCCAAGCGCCATTTCTACTAATTTGCAAAAAAGCGGGGCATTTGTGCCGGGCATCCGCCCCGGGCGCAATACGGCAGAATATCTTTACAAGATAGTGAGCCGCATCACGCTTGCAGGAGCTTTGTTTTTGGGAATAATCGCCGTCATGCCGTCGCTTTTGCAGGGAGCAACTGGCATTACCACTCTTACAATTGGAGGAACCTCGCTTCTTATCGTCGTCTCCGTAGTTTTGGAGACCGCCAAACAAATTGAAGGCCAGATTTCCCTTCGCGCGTACGAATAATATGGATAAAAAAGTCGCTATTTTTCTTTTTGGTCGTCCCGCTTCCGGCAAAGGAACTCAAGCTAAAATTTTGGCGGAGAAAATGGGTTTTTACCATTTTACTACGAGCCGCGAGGGCAAAGAATACATAAATAGCCATGATGACGAACAAACAAAGCGGCAGGTAGAGCTTTATAAGACAGGTAAGCTTTTTGAGGCTGAATGGACTACACGCGTAGTATTGGAGAAGACCCGAGAAATTATAAAAACGGCTAAGGGTATTATATATGACGGGACGCCGCGGACATTATACGAAGCCAAAGCCGTTTTCCCTGAGGTTGTTAAATTATTGGGCAAAGAAAATGTTTACGTATTGTTGATAGAAATAAGCGTGGACGAGTTCAAAAGAAGAGTGGAGAAGCGGCTCATATGCAACCGCGACAGCAGGCATGTTTATATCCGTTCAGATGTTTTTACACCGGGGACAAAATGCCCCGAGGGAGACGGCGTTTTGGAGACCCGCGATCTTGACCAAAAAGAAGTGCTTCAGATGCGGACTGATGAGTATGCCCAGAAAACAGTTCCGGCCATAAAATTCATTGAAGGCCTGCACAGGGTAAAAATTATCAACGGCGAACAATCTATTGAAGATACCCATAAAGACATCATAAAAGCATTGAATTTATGATAATCAAAAATAAAAAAGAACTTGAAATTTTGCGGGATGGCGGCAAGCGACTTGCCGCTATTTTGGTTGAGGTTTCGGAGGCCGCCAAAGAAGGGGTTACAACAAAAGAATTAGATGAACTTGCAGAAAAATTAATTTTAAAAGTAGGCGGCAAGCCGTCGTTTAAAGGATACAAAGTTTACGGAGCTCCAACAGCATATCCCGGAACTCTTTGCGTATCTATAAATGAAGAGGTTGTGCACGGGATACCAAATGGCCGAGCTTTGAAAAATGGCGACGTGGTCGGATTGGATATCGGAATGCGGTACGATGGATTATTTACGGACACCGCGATGACGCTTTTAGTAGGAGGCGGTAAAAATAAATTAATTGATGTAACAAAAAAATCTTTGGAAATCGGAATTGCCCAAGTCCGTGTCGGCGTGAGAGTCGGCGACATAGGATTTGCAATACAGCAATGTTTAGAAAAAGAAGACTTCGGCGTGGTTCGTGAACTTGTGGGCCACGGCGTTGGAAGCGCCGTTCACGAGGAGCCCGAGATACCAAATTGGGGGCATCGCGGCGACGGGCCGGAGCTCCGTGAAGGAGAGGTTATAGCTATCGAGCCTATGGCTACAGAGGGCAATTTTAAAGTAAAACTCGCAAAAGACGGCTGGACATGGCTCACCCGCGACGGCTCCCGCTCGGCACATTTTGAACATACAATGGTAGTCACAAAAAACGGCGTGGAAGTTCTAACAAAAGTATAGGATATGCTAAAATATGTTCATGCCCAAGCCTGATATTTATCTTTCGGTTATAGTGCCTGCTTACAACGAATCAAAACGGATTGGTAAGACTTTGCAGCGGTTTCAGGAACATCTTTCCAAACAAGCCTATACTTACGAGATTGTGGTGGTAAGCGACGGATCAAAAGATGGCACTGCGGAGATTGTTGGCAGAATGAGTAACGAAATAAAAAATTTACGCGTTATCGACAGAAAAGAAAACAAGGGGAAAGGCTACACAGTGCGCCAAGGTATGCTCGAGGTTTACGGCAAGATACGTCTTTTTGCGGACGCGGATAACGCGACAGACATTTCTCATTTTGAGAAAATGCGGCCGTTTTTTGACAAAGGATACGAAGTTGTTATTTGTTCGCGGGACGAAAAAGACGCTCCTGGAGCCAAACAAAATATCAAGCAAAAATGGTGGAAGCGGCTTTTGGGCAATCTTGGCAATCTCTACATCCAATGGATGGCGGTAAGGGGGATTTGGGATACACAATGCGGATTCAAAGCTTTCCGCGACCACGCGGCTGAGAAAATATTTAATCTTGCTAAAATTGATCGTTGGGCTTTTGATGTTGAAGCTTTGGCAATCGCAAAAAAGTTTGACCTAAAGATTGCAATCATCCCCGCAGATTGGAAAAATGACCCGGCAACGCATGTAAGCTTGGGCTCATACTTTAAAACTCTCTGGGAAGTGTATAAAATTAGGAAATATATAAGACGGCTAATAATATGAATAAAATAATTGAATTCAGAAAAGACCTTGTTTCCGGTGACTGGGTTTTAATTTCCGCGCAAAAATCAAAAAAACCGATGTTTTTTACTCGCGAACCAACTAAGGCGCTTCCCAAGTCGAAGTGTCCGTTCGAAAACATCGTCCAGTCTGAACAAGGCAAGAATTTGCTTTGGTTGCCCAAGAAAGGAAAAGCCGACGCGAAAGACTGGTTGGTAAGAGTGTACGAAAATAAATATCCGGTAGTCATAACCAATAAGACTTGCGTGCCTGTAATAAAGCGCGGTCTCTATGAATCCACTCCGGGAAACGGATTTCAGGAGCTTGTCATTATGCGCGACCACATGAAGCCGTTCGGATTAATGGATAAAGATGAAATCGAAATTATTTTAGAATCGTATATTTTACGCTACCAGGCGTTAAGAGCCGCGCCGTGCATGGAATTTATTTTGATTTTACACAATTCCGGTCCGCGAGCCGGGGCTTCTGTGCCTCATCCTCACTCACAAATTTTTGCTTTGCCGATTATTCCGCCAGATGTGGCAAATAGCCTAGAAGGCTCCAGAAGATATTTTGCAAACACAAAGAGATGCGTGCATTGCGATATGCTCAAATCGGAAATGAAAGAGAAAATAAGAATAATTTATCAAAATAAATCTTTCGCCGTAATTGCGCCGTACGCCTCAAAAGTCTCTTACGAGATAAGAATATTCCCCAAAAATCATGAGTCTAGATTTGAAATCATCGATGAAAGCCGGAAAAAAGACCTTGCGGACGCGATGCATGTTGTTTTCAGAAGAATTTATAAAAATCTCAAAAATCCTGATTATAATTTTTTCATCCATACTGCTCCGCCGAAAAAAGAAAATGAAAAGCATTATCATTGGCACATGGAAATATTGCCGCGGCTGGCGATTTGGGGAGGACTGGAATTGGGCGCGGGCATTGATATTGTCAAGGTTTCTCCGGAAGAGGCCGCTAAAATTTTAAGGAAATAGTTTTATGAAAAAGATTATAATTGGTAACTGGAAAATGAACCCCAAAACGCTCTCCGACGCGGTAAAACTTGCGCGAAAAGTTTCTGCGGAACCCCATAGCTTAAGAAATATGGATGTCGTGCTTGTGCCCCCGACCATATATCTGCCGGCGGTTGCCAAGTTCGCAGGAAAAGCTAAAAAAATAAAGCTTGGGGCGCAGAACGTATTTTATGAAAAAGGTCCGCCAGCTGGCGGAGGCGCATATACCGGAGAGGTCTCTTTGGCGCAAATCAAACAATTTGGCGTAGGGTTTGTCATAGTCGGACATTCTGAAAGGAGGGCAATGGGCGAAACAAATGAGATTGTCCAAAAAAAGTTAAAAACCGTTTTGGAGGGAGGACTGAAAGCAGTTCTTTGTATTGGAGAGAAAGAGAGGAATAAAGAAGAAGCCTTTCCGGTTATCATGCGCCAAGAACTTCATTTGGCGCTTTCAAAAATAAAAAAGACGATTTTAAGAAACCTAATAGTTGCTTATGAGCCGATTTGGGCGATAGGTACGGGGCACGCGGAAACGCCCGAACACGCTTTTGAAATAACGATATTGATTCGCAGGGACCTCTATAAAATCGCCGGTAAAAATATTGCTTCAAAGATTCCTATTATTTATGGCGGGTCGGTTACCTCTCAAAATGCCGCTTCTTTTATTAAAGACGGAAACATGGATGGGCTTTTGGTAGGGGGAGCCAGTCTAAGGGCGCAGGAATTTATTAAAATAGTAAAAGAGGCCGGAGAGGCGGCGCAATGAACTTAAAAAATAAACGCGTAATTTTAAGGGTTGATTTTAACTTCCCGTTCGAATACCGGGTTCAGCGTACTCTGCCTACTATAAAAACATTGCTGAAAAAAGGCGCCAAGGTAGTTTTAATTACGCATGCCGAACAAGAGGGCCAGAATCCAAGTTTGAACGCTCTTTATAAACATCTAAAAATTTATTTCCCTAGAATCATTTTCGTTAAAGGCAAAATATTTGAAATGCCTGCTGATTTTTTTCAGAAGTCTAAAGCAAATATCGCGCTTCTAGATAATCTGAGACTCCAAAAAGGAGAAAAGGAAAATAACTTAGTTTTTTCGCATACCCTTGCGTCTTGGGGCAATTATTATATAAATGATGCATTTGCGGCTTCGCACAGGGAGCACTCATCGATAATTTCTCTGCCTAAATATCTTCCGCACGAGGCCGGGCCATTATTGAAAAAAGAGATAGCGGAACTTTCAAAGTTTTTTAAACCAAGGCATCCGTTCCTATTTATTTTAGGCGGGAAAAAGTTTGAGACCAAAGAACCTTTGGTTAAGAAATTCTTAAAACATGCAGACGCCGTTTTTGTCGGTGGCGCTCTGGGAAATACTTTTTTGGCGTTGCGCGGCACATCTATAGGAGCCTCGAAAGTTGAATCAATAAAAATTCCTAATAAAATTTTATGGAACAACAAAATTTTGCTTCCGGAAGATGCCATTGCCCTGCGCAACGGAAAAAAGAAAATTATTTCATTGAAGGAAATAGAAAAAAAAGATTTGATTTACGATGCCGGACCGAAAACAGTCAAGGTTTTAGGGGAGCTGGCTAAAAACGCAAAATTTGTCTTGTGGAACGGCACACTGGGCTTTTGCGAAAACGGATTTGATTTTGGGACGCGCCGTCTCGCACAAGATCTCGGAAAATCGAAAGCCTATCGTGTTGTCGGAGGGGGAGACACGGTTGCGGCCATCCGCCAAATGAAACTTGAGAAGAACTTTGATTTCATCTCCACCGGAGGCGGCGCCATGCTGGAATTTCTGGCAAAAGGAACTTTGCCTGGGATAGAGGCATTGAAAAAGCGTTGATATTTCAACGCTTTTTTATTTTGTGCTTCTAGGCTATACTACTCCAATATGGCTTGGTATAAGGATGCGGAAAGTTTTAAAAAAGCGGCGGGGCATGAGGTTGGGGGCGTTTGGTATCCGCGGGTTACCAAAATTTTGGAAGTGAAAGCGAAGCCCGCCTTGCACGGTTATTATTTTGAAATGGGGAAAGAGGTTGAGAAAATGTCCGATGTGGAAGCGGTTACAAATAAATCTGCTGAAGAAGGAACACTTGTCCATGAAACGGTTCAAAAGCTTGCCGTTGGCGTGCCTGTCGATATACCCAAAGAGATTGAACCCGCAGCGACAGCTTTTAATGAATTTTATCAAAAAAACAATATTGTTTTTCACCCGCAATATGTAGAGCGCCCGATATGGTCGCAACTACATAAATTTTCCGGAACGGTGGACGCGCTTGCCACTATCGGAGGAAAATTTGGAGTTTTAGATATTAAAACTTCGACGGGATTTTATTCAGATTACAATTTGCAGACCGCGGCGTATGTTTTGGCGCTTCAAGAGCCTGCAATCAGATCCGCGCTCGCATTGCCCCAAGAGATACAGACGCGCTGGATATTGCGGATTGACCAGCAAAAAACATGTTTAAGATGTGGCGCCGGTCTTCGTGAAAAAGGAGGCAGAAACAAAGTAAGGACTTCATATCAAAGCAAAAACGACAACACAGGAGCCCATTGCGGGTCGTCTCACGAAGACCACTATTGGGGGCCGACAAAAGGCATTGTTGAGCTCCGCGAGTTTCCGTATTATTTTAAAGACATCAAAGCATTTCTCGCCGCCAAAACTCTCTGGGAATGGGACAACGATTATTGGTTAAAACAGGTGGGATATTTATGAATATGAAATACGATATTTACTTTCATGCAAATTGTCTAGATGGAGCAGCGTCGGCGGCGACGCTCAAGTACTTTTTGAATTTGCGGGGAGATGATTTTGCAAAATACATTCCGCTCCAGCACCCAGTAAATAAAAAATGGTGGAGAAGCTTCAAAATGGAGCAACCTTCGGCTATAACCGATATTTTATATCACCCCGGAGCTAAAATTTGGTTTGACCACCATCCGACGACTTTTATCGATAACAATTGGGAGAAAAAATTCCGAAAAGATGATTGGCATATCCTAGACACAAAAAGCCCATCTTGTACCGGATTGATTTTAAGGACATTGTCTTCGCGCACAGAATCCAAAATCCCGGTGCGTCTTAAAGAGCTAGCGAAATGGGCCGATATTATAGATAGGATTGATTCTAAGAAAATTTCCGTGAAAGATTTACTGGAATTAAAATCTCCTGCTTTTCAGATAGGTTTTTTTCTCGATAACGAAAGCAAGGTTTCGTTGAGTCGCCAAAAACAGTTGATTGATGTTTTAAGCAAAAGGCCCTTGGCTTCCGCCGCGAATTTACCGTGGGTAAGAAGGGGTTTTATAAAATATAAAAAAAAGTTTGATAAATCGTTACTGCAGATGAAAAAAATGTTGATTTTGCAGGGCAAAACCGTTTTTATAGATAATTTAGAAAGAAAAGTTATAGGCGTGCGTTTTGCGCCTTATTATTTTTATCCGAAGTCCAATTATTCCATACGTTTTGTACAACATGGAAAAATTTTTATTTTGGCTGTCGGTGTAAATCCTTGGAATTCGCCCAAAAAGCCGGCCGACATCGGTTGGTTTCTTGAAAAAAATTACGGCGGAGGCGGCCATCCTTATGCGGGTTCAGCTCCTTTTAAAACTAAAGAAAAGGCATTAAGCGCTCTGCCCCAACTTATCGCCTATTTAAATAAACATGCCTAATGAAATTACAAATAAAATAATCACTTATACCGACGGTGGATCGCGGGGGAATCCGGGAGAAGCGGCGATTGGCGTATATATACAAGACGCGGAAGGTAATTTGATTAAAGAATACGGCGATAGGCTTGGGATTAAGACAAACAATGAAGCCGAATACGCCGCCGTAATTTCGGCGCTCAAAAAAATAAAAGCTCTCTACGGAAAAGAAAAAACCAAAAAAATGGAGGTAGAGATGAGACTGGATTCGGAATTGGTTGTGCGCCAGCTCTCCGGGCAATACAAGGTGGAAACAGAGCACATTGTGCCGCTTTTTATGGCGGTCTGGAACTTAAAATTGGATTTTGCTAGAGTGTCTTTTAACCACGTTCCGAGGGAAAAGAACAAAGATGCGGATAGGCTCGTGAACGAGGCCTTAGACAATGAACCAGCGCGCTTATTTTAAAATCCCATTTTTAATTCTTGCGTTTTTGACCGGAGTAGCGCTTCGCTCGTTTTTTGATATTCCTAATTATTTGGTTTTTGGTTTGTTAGGGTTCATGCTTGCGCTATTCGTATTTCTCGCGCTTAACCCTCTCTTCGGGGGCTCCGACGCGCATTCGAAATACGAACAGCGCTCGCCTGAACCGAAAGCACAAAGTTTTCAAGACCTTGCGCAGTCCCGCCATGGCGGGACGAGCAGAGAAATTTTTCAGCAGAAAAATATGCGTGTCCTTGGAAACTTTGGTGCTGAGGTAAAGGGCGCAATGCTTTGTCTGCTCATTTTCTTTTTCCTCCTCGGCATCCTGCGTTTTTCATATTTTGAAAATAATATTGCAAAAGACGAATTGCATTTGCATTACGATGAAGTTATGAATTTGAGCGGCATGGTTATCTCCGCGAAACTGACAGAAAATTCCCAGCGCATAGTTGTTTCGACGGACCTCGGCCGCATTTTGGTAACGAAAAGAATCTATCCGCAGTATAAATACGGCGACACTTTGGAGATAAAAGGAAAAATTTTGGAGCCGGAAGACTTCGGAAATTTTGATGTTAAAAAATATCTGGCAAAGAGCGAAATTTACGCGGAGATGGTTTTTCCTGAAGTCAGCGATTTGACGAAAACACAAACTTTGTTTGGTACTAAGGCAAAGAGCGCGCTTTTCTTCATCAAAGATAAATTTGAAGAAAATCTAAGAAATATTTTACCTGAACCGCACGCTTCTTTGGCCGACGGGATGCTTTTAGGAAACCAGGGCGTCTTGGACAAAGATTTAATTGATGATTTTAGAAAAAGCGGGACTATCCATATATTGGTTTTGTCGGGCTACAATATTACGATTGTCGGAGTATTTGTAATGGCGTTTTTTGGATTTATTGTTTCTGAAACGGCGGCATGGAGTTTGGCAATATTTGCCATTTTGGCTTTTACATTAATGTCCGGGGCAGAGGCCGCAGCTGTGCGTTCAGCTGTTATGGCTATAATCGGACTTTTGGCGTTAAAAAGCGGGCGGAAAAATATCGCGCTCTTGGCCTTGATTTGGGCGGCGTTTCTGATGGTTTTATGGAATCCGATGCTCATGCGTTTTGACCGTGGGTTTCAGCTTTCTTTTTTAGCAACACTAGGCCTTATTGTCGCATCGCCTTTTTTTAAAAAGTTTTTTTGGTTTCTGCCCAAAGCCTTCGGTTTGCGGGAAAACGCCTCATCTTCTTTTGCGGCGCAAATTTTCGTTATGCCGCTGCTTTTATCCTGGGGTGGGGCGATTTCTTGGTTTTCCCCATTGGTCAATATACTTGTTTTATGGGCGGTGCCTGCCGTTATGCTTTTTAGTTTTTTAGGTGCGATATCAGCTTTCGCCTCCGTGTTTTTAGGAAAAATCATCGCAAGCGCGGCTTACTTATTGATTTCTTATCAAATCTATTTTGTTAAATTTTTCGGGTCGCTTTCTTTTAGCATGATTCAATTTAGTTTTTTGCCTTTCTTCTTGCTGGCGTCGGTTTACGCATGTCTTTTTTATTGGGCATACAAACATTATGCGAAAGTTTTTTGAAATTTATAGAAAACAAATTTTAAGCTGTGTAATATTGTTGTTTTTCGGTTTTAATTTTGTTATTTGGTCCTCTGTTTTTAAAAAAGCGGCGGAACCGGATCTCTCTGTTTATTTTTTTGATGTGGGGCAGGGAGATTCTGAATTTATATCGGCCAAGGACGGCACACAAATATTAATCGATGGCGGACCGAACACAAAAGTTCTTTCGGAGTTAGGTCGTGTAATGCCGTACTATGATAATTCAATTGATTTGGTAATACTCACGCATCAACACGCCGACCATGTTACAGGGCTTATAGATGTGCTTAATCGATACAAGATCGGTATGGTAATAGAGAGCGGCGCCGACTATAACACCGCTGAATATCATGAATTTGAGCGGATTATAAAAGCTAAAAATATTAAAAAAATTATTATTGATAGCCCTGTAGAAATGTATTTCTATGGTGGCGCAGTTTTGAAATTTTTGTATCCGGAACGCTCGTATGATGGAGAGGTCCTTAAAAACGTGCATGACGCCACCGTCGTCGGCGAGCTTAATTTTGAAGACAAAAAAATCTTATTTATGGGAGATGCGGAGAAAAATATAGAGGCGCGGCTTGTTTATGAGGACGCGGTCGGCGACATAGATGTTTTAAAGGTCGGGCATCACGGTTCTAAGACTTCAAGCAATACATTTTTTCTCGAAGCCACAAAACCCGAATATGCCATAATTTCGGTTGGCGCAAAAAATCGTTACGGACATCCTACCCAACAAACACTTTCAAATCTGGAAGCTATCGGTGCAAAAATTTTCCGCACTGACTTGGACGGAACGATTAAGTTAAGCATTAGCAACGGCACATTGAAATTAATTTCGGGAAAATAAAAATAGCCCTGTAGCGGGCTATTTTGATTTATATTCCTCATATTGAGAAAGCAACTCTGCGTGGCGCGCGGCTGCAACCAATGCCACAAGCACGGTTGTATAGCTTTTGTGCGGCGGCGCTTTTACCATTTCCGGGTTGGCAATCCTTATTTTTTTTCCGGGCATTAAAAGTATTGCCATCCAAGCCATGCCGAAGTCAAAAACCGAACCCTCGGATTTCGACGCGCCACTGGGCTTGTGTTTCCACCAGACATGAATTTCGTCAGCTTCTTTTATTGCTTGCCGTTCCGCAGTGATGATGCCGATGCCGGTATCGTCATTTTGCTCAACGTCTCTGTCTGCCCAAAAAACTTTATTTCCGGCGGCTTCCAACCCGCTAACATATTTTCCTATTATTTTTCTTTCTCTTTTTCCGCATTTTCTTACGGGGCAAATTAAATAGATTTTCATTGTTTTTCCTCAACATCTTCCCCAAGCTTAGCAGTATTTTATTCCTTGTCAAATAACCAAAAATTCTTTAAACTGGCTTTATTATGACACACCCAAAAGAAGAGCGAACTTTGGTTTTAATAAAACCCGACGGAGTTCAAAGAAGCCTGATTGGCGAGATAATTTGCCGTTATGAGCGCAGCGGATTAAAACTTGCGGCCATGAAAATGCTTATTCCAACGGCGGAACTCGTGGAGCGCCATTATTTGGTGGATCCGGAATGGCGCATGAAAACTGGGAAAAAGACGATTGAATCGTATCTGAAAAAAGGGAAAAGCCCTCCTTCGGAAGACCCGCTGAAAGTTACCGAGATTATTTTGGGTAACCTGAAAAAATACATGGTACAGGGTCCGGTAGTTGCTATGGTTTGGCAGGGGATGCACGCGGTAGGAGTTGTGAGAAAAATTACCGGAGGAACGGAGCCTTTAACTTCGGATGTGGGTACTATCCGCGGAGACCTTACAATAGACTCATACGAGGTTTCGGATATTGACGGAAGGGCCGTAAGAAATCTAATACACGCTTCCGGTTCAACTGATGACGCCGAAAAAGAAATTGTTCTCTGGTTTAATAAAGAGGAGCTCATAAAATATAAATTGGTAGGAGAAGCGATTCTTTACGATATTAACTTAGATGGCATACTCGAGTAATGGATCCTAGATTGCATTTTGTTGTTGCTACCGCCATAATCGTCCGCGACGGAAAATATTTAATTGCCAAGCGCGCGCCAACGGAGAAAGCTTATCCGAATATGTGGACAGTGCCCGGCGGAAAGTTGGTTTATTCGGAATATAAAGATGTTCCTAAAACAACTAAGGACGCGTGGTATGGAATAATAAATTGGCTATTGGCAAAAGAGGTGCGCGAGGAAGTTGGTTTGGAAATAGAAAATCCAAGTTATTTAACCGATTTATTATTTGTCAGACCTGATGGATTCCCGGTGATTACGTTATCTTATTGGTGTAATTGGAAAAGCGGAGAGGTAATGCTTTGTAAAGATTTGACCGATTATAAATGGGTTTCGCTCGAAGAGGCCAGAGAGTACGAGCTCATTGAAGGCATTTGGGATGAGATTGCAATGGTTGAAAAAATAATTTCCAAAAAATGAGAAGTTTTTTTGTTTCTTATACTTTTGCTTTTATTTTATTGATTCTGCTTTTCGGCGCGTGGGTTATCGGGCTCAATTACGGACTTTTTTTTCTGATTAAGTGGTTAGATATACCATTCCATTTTTTTGGGGGATTTTCGGTGTATGTCTTGTGGCGGGCTTTTGGAAAAGGCTTGAATGCGGAAATCGCCGGTTTGCGGAAGTTTTTTTTCTTATTTTTGGCAGGTATCGGTTTTGTGATGTTTATTGGGGTTTTCTGGGAATTTTTTGAATTTATTCTGGATAGGTTCATTATGCATACCGGATTTACTTATTTGTCGGGCGTATACGAAGACACCTTGTCCGACCTCTTGCTTGATTTTTTCGGCGGGTCAACGGCGTTTTTATTGTATAATAAATTTTATGGTTAAGCTTTCATTTTTTGGAGCGGCACAGGAAGTCACCGGAAGCTGCTTCCTTATTGAAGATGATAAAACCAAGGTGCTTATAGACTGCGGGCTTTTTCAGTCTCCGCGTTTTTCAAATACAAAAAATAGAGAGCCATTTCCGTTTGATCCGAAAGGCATTGACGCGCTTTTTATCACTCACGCGCACGTTGACCATACCGGCAGGATTCCGAAACTAATCAAAGAAGGATTTAAGGGAAAAATCTATTCTACCTATCCGACGCGGGACCTCGCTCAATTGATGTTAAAAGACAGTGTCGGTGTGTTGGCAAAAGAGGCTGAACGTGAAAAAGAAGAAATTTTATATGTTGAAGCGGATGTGGACAAAGCCATGGCTCTTTGGGAGGGTAAAAATTATCACGACACGGTAAGTGTCGGCGACATGTCTTTCACTCTTTACGATGCAGGGCATGTTTTGGGCTCGGCCATGATTATGGCGGAAGTCGACTCAAAAAAGATTTTGTTTACCGGAGACCTTGGCAATCCGACAAACCCCTTGCTTCTTGGTATTTCTAAAGTTCCAAGCCCGGACTATTTGATAACGGAGTCCACTTACGGCGACCGCGAGCACGAAGGCGTTGCGGAAAAAAAGCTGAAACTTGAGCGGGTTATTGAACAAAGCGTAGTGCAGGGAGGAGTGCTTATGATACCGGCCTTTTCGATTGAGCGTACCCAAGAACTTTTGTGGGAGATTAGCGACATGTTAAGGAATAAACAAATACCTAATATGCAGATTTTTTTAGATAGTCCGCTCGCGATACACGCAACGGAAATTTATCAAAAATATTATTCTTATCTCAACCGCGCTTATGTCGATAAAGAATCATTTTCATTTTTTAAGCTTCCCATGGTTCATTTTTCGCTGACCACGGAGGATTCTATTGCAATCAATTCCGCGCCTTTGCCAAAAATTATTATTGCAGGTTCGGGAATGTCCACCGGGGGCAGGATATTGCACCACGAAAGGAGATATCTTTCTGATCCCAAAAGTACCATTCTTTTCATCGGCTATCAGGCCCCCGGCTCATTGGGAAGACGTATCGCGGATGGTGCGGTTTCAGTAAAGATTTTCGGGGAAGATGTGCCGATAAGATGTAATAAAGAGGTTATTTATGGGTACTCTTCGCATCCTGATGAGGTATCGCTGTTTGAATTTATAAATAGTCACGTAGATAGTCTTAAAAAAGTTTTTACTATTCACGGCGAACCAAAAGCGTCTTTAGCCATGGTCCAAAAAATCCGCGACTATCTGGGCATCGACGCCGAAGCGCCAAAATACGGAGAGAGTGTTATACTATAAAATATGGACAATCAGCATATACATCTTAAATACAAGATTTGCGTCTCTGGGGCGGCCGAGACGGGGCATTGTGCGCCGGATGCGCTAGATAAAGCCAAGATCTTGGGGAGTGAAATCGTCAAAAACGGTGCTGTCTTGGTAAATGGCGCCACGACAGGCTTTCCTTATTGGGCGGCAATCGGCGCTAAAGAAGCCGGAGGTTTTAACATCGGAATTTCTCCCGCAGGTTCGGAAAAAGAGCATCTAGAACATTATCTTCTGCCTGTGGATTATATGGATATTATTATTTATACAGGCTTCGGGTATTCGGGCAGAAATTTGCTTTTGGTAAAATCGGCAGACGCTGTGATAGTCGGCTGTGGCAGATGGGGAACTATCAATGAATTTACAATTGCGCTTGAGGACGGAAAGCCAATAGGAGTTTTAGACGGTTCCGGCGGCTCAACAGATGTAATTAAAGATATAATTGAAAAATCAAAAAGAGGCCCGGGGAACATTGTTTATGATACTGACCCGAAGCGTTTGGTTGGAAAGGTTATCGAACTTATAAAAAAAGAAAAATTAATTAAAGTTTAAAAACATTTTTATGTTGTTAGATCCGCTTACATTACAAATAATCTCTCGGCTGACCGTAGCTGCGGTTTTAGGAATGCTTATTGGGTTTGAGCGTGAGTGGCGCGGCAAACCGGCGGGGCTGAGGACTTATATGCTTGTGACTATCGGCGCAGCGCTATTTACCACCGTGTCGATAGATGTTTATCATTTATTCCCGTCCGTTAACGGAGTTTCAGGATACGATTATCATTTAATCGCGAACATCGTCGTGGGTATAGGTTTTCTCGGCGGGGGACTCATAATGCAAAAAGGCGAACATTTGGAAGGCCTCACTACCGCCGCCGGGCTTTGGGTTGCGGCCGCAATCGGCATGGCAACCGGATTCGGTTTTTTTGCAATTGCTACTTATACTACGATATTGGTTCTCTTGGTGCTTTTTGGGCTTAGGCCTTTCGAGAACTATATTCATAATGATATGCAATAAGGATGTTTTTTAGCGCCCAGTTTTTGGAAGCCACCGGCTTAATCTTGGGCATGATCATCGGGTCAGGCATTTTCGTATTGCCTTACGCGATTAATGTGTCCGGAATGGTCTGGGGCCTGATTACGGCGTTTTTGGCATTCTTCGGCATATTGGGGGTACACTTGGCATATGGCGAGATCGTCATAAATTCAGACGGCCTGCATCGCTTACCGGGGTACGTTAAAAAATATCTGGGTAAGTTTTTCGGCTCGCTCGCTACGCTTTCCCAGGTATTGGGTTTTAATACCGCACTTTTGATTTTTGGCGGTGTTGGCGGAATTTTTTTAGGCATACTTTTAGGCGGAAGCCCTTTTATTTGGTCTCTTGTTTTTTTCGTCGCAGCGTCTTTGTTGCTATTATTTGAAAGTATCGAGGGAATCGGTTTTATAGATTTTGTTTTGACAATTCCCCTTATAGCGATAATTATTTTTATTTCTTTGCTGTCGTACGGCAGCGGAAGCTTTCAAAACATAAATTTATTCGGAACGGACCGTTTTTTTTCTTTCGGTATATTTGTTTTTGCGCTGGCGGGGCTCGCTGCCATTGCGGACGCGCGCGATATTTTCAGAAAAAAAGACGGGTCTGAAACCGGCCGGCTATTGAAGCTTGCGATTATTTTCGGCACTGTCGTATCATTTGTTTTTTATCTCATATTTTCGTTCGGAGTCTTAATGGCAAGCGACGGCGAAGTGTCAAAAGACTCGATGACAGGACTTATCGGTATTCTGGGCCCAAATATAGTAAAAATAGGCGCGTTGCTCGGTTTTTTATCCATCTTCAGGTCTTATTTGGCGCTGGGGTACAATCTTAATGCGATATATAAACTGGATCTGCGGTTAACGCCGGTTGCGGCATGGGTCACGTCGCTCTCTATACCGGTTATTCTTTTTTTGGCCGGAGCAAAAGATTTTCTGAGGCTTATTTCCATAATGGGCGGAACATTTGTGGCTTTCGACGGCATTATGGTAGTTTATATTTTGAGAAGAATGAGGGTTATGGGGCTTGTTAAAAACAGACTTCTTAGCTTCGGGAAAATTCAGCAGTATTTTTTGATCACAATTTTTTCTCTGGGTATACTTTATGAGCTAATTTATCAGATATTTTAATATGTTTTTTGGGATAGATTTGGAAAATCTTATCAAAACTGCCGGTTATCTGGGGCTTTTTTTTATTATTTTTGCTGAGTCCGGTTTATTCATCGGTTTCTTTCTTCCCGGCGATTCATTGCTTTTTACGGCGGGATTTCTGGCATCACAGGGGTATCTTAATATCTGGATGTTGGCTCCGTTGATGTTTGTAGGTGCGGTTTTGGGGGACAATTTCGGTTACGCGTTCGGCGCGAAGGTGGGCCCTGCGCTCTTTAAAAAAGAAGATTCTCTGCTTTTTCATAAAGACCATCTGGAGCGGGCCAGAAATTTTTATGAAAAAAAGGGGCCTATGACAATCGTCCTTGCACGTTTTTTGCCCGTTATCAGGACATTCGCGCCGATTCTTGCCGGAGTAGGGAAAATGGAATACAAAACATTCTTTTTTTATAACATTTTGGGCGGGGCGCTTTGGTCGCTCGGTATGACCTTGCTTGGGTATCTCTTGGGTAGCGTAGTTCCAAACATAGACAAATATTTGCTCCCGATAATTTTAACGATAATATTCGTTTCGTTTCTGCCGGGTATTTACCATGTGTTCAAAAACAGGCGTGAATATGCGGGCAAAAAATAAACCATGGATAAGTGGAAAAAATTAGAAGCTCTCAAACTTAAAATGGCTGAGAATGCGTCCCTGCCGTTTTTTGGCGGAGCGAATCTTGTTTTCGGTGAAGGGGATGAGAACGCGGAGGTAATGTTCGTCGGCGAGGCGCCGGGATTCCATGAAGATAAATCGGGAAGGCCTTTTGTGGGCAGAGCAGGACAGCTTTTAGATAGGCTTTTGATGGAGATAAAATGGCCGCGCGAATCGGTTTATATTACAAATATTGTAAAGCGCCGTCCGCCGAAAAACCGCGACCCGTTGCCCAAAGAGATTGCCGCATATTCGTCTTACTTGCAAAAACAAATTAAAATCATCAATCCTAAAATAATTGTCCCGCTCGGAAGATTTGCCATGAATTATTTTCTTCCAAGCGCAAAAATTTCGGAGAATCATGGCGTGCTCTCCGAAGTTTTAACGAAGGAGGGGCAAAGATTTATTGTAATGCCTCTCTACCACCCCGCCGCCGCGCTTCGCTCAACGACGGTTCTGAAAGATTTGGAAGCGGATTTTAGGAAACTTCCCAAGTTATTAAAACAAGCAAAAGCTGTTAAGATAAAAGGATAATGAATATCCAAAAAATATACATAGGGGGGTGGTTTCAGAGGACAACTCTGCATTTGTCCGAGATTTATGATTTTTTGAAAGAAGGAAAGTCGGAATTGGCGTTGGACGCGGCGAAGCTCAAGGATTTGCGGGGAGCGCTCGGAATAGACTCAATAGAGATGAAAATAGAAAGTCTGGACTATATACTGTTCCGGTCCAAGTCCAGAATAGAGATAAAGATATATGAGGACGGCCTGATCGTATTAAGCAATCCCAAGCCGGAGGGGGATATTAAAGAGATTATCGGGGAACTGACTTCCTATTACGAAACAAAGCTCTCGCCCGCCATAAGCTACATTTTCAGCCTCGGCGCGCCGATACCAAAAGAGCTGGCCAATATCAAAACCATATATCCGTACTTTATTGTTTTAGACAACGCGAAGAGAAATGAAATAGAAGGCCTATTGGCGCATTTCGATCAAGATAAATATTTTGAGATAATGAAACCGGAGTTCGAAATCTATCGGGGAAACAAACTTTATATAATAAATAATTTAAAAGAAAAGATCGGCAATATTGAAAATTTTATAAACGAGCAGATTTTTATGCGCGAATTTAAGGGCCAGCTCCACAGGTATCTCAATTTGCATAGGACAATTTGGGAGCATATCGCGGACGTAAAAGAACGCGGCGAAATTAAAGGCAAAGACATACCCGCCTTTAAAGATAAGGTGGAAAGTTTTGCGAAAACCATTAATCTTATTGAGTCGCGGATAAACCAAATGGGCGCGTATATCCGCACGCGCGAAGCAATCGCAAAAAGGAACGATGAGCTTAAAAAATTTATGGACATTCTGGAATTTAAATATGAAACCCTGATAGATACGTTAGGATACATAAAAGATATTTGGGGGATGACGAAAAATTATGTAAATTCCGCTCTGGATTTGTTTTCCGGGCTTCAGGCGAAAAGTACCGAAAGCTCCGTAAAAAATCTTGCAGTTATTACTTCAATGGGAGTAGGGGCTACGCTAATCAATCTTTTTACCCAACAACCTCCAAAGCTAAATTTGGCAGGTGCTATTTATTTCATAGTACTGGCGTTAATCGGTTATATCACAAACCGCGCGATGCAAAGCATGGCCGTGAAAAAAATGTATAAGATCAGAGACATTAAGATAGCAAAAGATATTTAAACATGCATATAAGGATAAATTTAACCATAAACCGCGCTGTTCAGATATTGCTTTTCTATCTCTTTTTCGTGATAGCGTCTACAGGATTATTTATACCGATTTTTGCTATTTTTATAAAAGATTTTGTGCAAGGCGCGTCGCTATCGACTGTAGGTTTTGCCTTGGCATTTTACGCGGTCGCTAAATCTATTATTCAAGTTCCGTTGGCGCGGTATTTGGATAGAAATAAGGGCGAGAAAGACGATTTCATTGTTTTGATAATCGGCGCGGTGATCGCTGTTGTTTATCCGTTCGCCTTACTTTTGGTTGCGAAAGTATGGCATTTGTATTTAGTGGAAGCCATGGTTGGTCTAGGTGACGCGGCTTTAATGTCGGCATATTATGCAATTTTTGCCCGGCACGTAGATAAGGGGTCTGAAGGTTTTGAGTGGAGCCTTTTCTCCGTAGGAACACAGACGATCTCGCTTGCGCTTGGCGGAGCGATAGGAGGAATTGCAGCAGACTTTTTCGGGTTTAGATCTCTATTTCTGTTTTCAGGAATTATAAACTTGTTTGCTGTATTTATATTATTCCTACTTTATCCGTACATAGATAAAGGCGGGGCAAAATCCCTTCCCCCGGTTTATACTTTGCCGCAATAAATTAAATACAAATAAAAGAACACCCGAGGCACGATGTCCTGGGTGTGTTGGGGCAAGCCCCATTGAGAGAAAAAAATTTTAGAAAGAACCAATGATTGTGGTACGAGTAAGAGTGTGCACAGTGCGGTAAAACCGCTGTCGATGTTGCCTAAAAGGACTTACATTCGATGGGGTGCACACTTTTACCTGTGCCAGGCTATCCAGTTTCCTGAAAATCGCCAAACATTTTCTAACTTCAGTATCTCAAAAAGAAACAGCCCGCGCAATGGAGGGCTGTGGATAAAAGGGTGGGAGGGGGGCTTCACTACTCGGCCGATACCGGTTTATTGGCCTGCGCAAGGTCAGCTATCGGCTTTTGCCATGGACACAAGCCATATTATTGGCTTGTCGGCGGTAGAACGCATTAAACAAAAGGTAAACCTTAAGTATAAGCGGCGCATTCCCCCATGCTCACGGGCTTTTCGCAATCTTTTGTGTCGAAACAGGCTGACGCCAAGTTTCCAGCGCTGATTGTTAGCCCGATTCATTTTTGCATACACTCCCATGTGTATTTTACCAATATGTTAAAATATGAGCAAATGACCAATCAGGAAATAGTCAAAAATTTGCGTGAGATGGCTATGCTTTATGAGATGGAGGGAGTGCTTTTCAAACCCCGCGCTTATGAAAAAGCCGCCATTGAAGTTGAGGCGTCCGGCGAAGAAATGAAAGATTTGTATGATAAAGGCGGCAAAGACGCGTTGAAAAAAATTCCCGGAATTGGTGACGGAATAGCTTTTCATATCGAGAGCCTGCTCAAAAAAGGCAGTTTTGCGGAACATGAGAGACTGAAGAAAAAAATTCCTGTGAATATTTCCGAATTATCTGCGATTGAGGGTGTTGGCCCAAAAATGATAAAAACTTTTTATCAAAAGTTAAAAATTAAGAATATTTCTGATTTGGAAAAGGCGGCGAATGCAGGAAAAATAAGAAAGCTTGAACATTTCGGCCAAAAATCCGAAGGAAAAATTTTAAAAGGCATTGAATTTTTAAAAAAATCCGGCGGAAGGCGCATTTTGGGACATATTTTCCCGGAGATTAAAAATATCGAGAAGATGATCCGGTCTTTTCCGGAAGTCGAACGCGCAATCGTAGCCGGATCAACGCGGCGTAGGAAAGAGACGATAGGCGATATAGATTTTTTGGCTATTTCTACAAAACCGGAGCGCGTGATGGACCGGTTCGTCGGCTTGCCATTCATTGAGCATGTTTTTTCAAAAGGCAAAACAAAAACAATGGTTAAATTAAAAAATGGACTGGACGCGGATTTGAGGGTCGTGCCGGCAGGGTCATATGGCGCTGCGCTCAATTATTTTACCGGCTCCAAAGACCACAACATAAAACTTAGGGATCTCGCGCAAAGAAAAGGCTGGAAGCTGAATGAGTACGGATTATGGAAAGGCAAGAAGCAAATTGCCGGCAAGAGCGAAGAAGAACTATATAAAAAATTAGGGCTTCTATATATAGAGCCGGAGTTACGTGAAAATACGGGAGAGATCGAGGCTTCGAGATCGGCAACGCTACCTAAGCTTATTAATTATAATGATTTGAAAGGCGATCTTCAGGTGCAGACGGACTGGACCGACGGCGAAGATTCTATTGAAGTGATGACCGAAGCTGCGGAAAAAACGGGATTGGAATATATAGCAATTACCGACCATACAAAGGCGCTTGCCATGACCGGCGGGTCCGATGAAAAAAAACTTTTGAGGCAAATGGCGGCGATTGATAAAATAAATAAAGCATTCAGAGCAAGGGGCAAAGGGTTTAGAGTATTAAAAGGCGCGGAGGTAAATATTATGAAAGACGGTTCATTGGATATTGATGACAAAACCCTGACAAAGCTGGATGTTGTGGGGGCAGCGGTACACAGCCATTTTAATTTAACGCGCGAAGAGCAAACCAAGAGGGTTATTCGTGCGATGGAGAACCGGAACATCGATATTATTTTTCATCTTACCGCGCGGGTTATTGATAAGCGTGGCCCAATTGAATTGGATATAGATGAAATTATAAAAACGGCCAAAAGAACGAAAACCGTTTTGGAAATTGACGCATTTCCGGACCGTTCCGATATTAAAGACGAATATATAAAAAAATGCGTTCTGGCAGGCGTTAAAATGTCCATAGATTCGGACGCCCATTCCAAGGCCCATTATAAATTTCTAGAATTCGGCATCGCCCAAGCCCGCCGTGGCTGGGCAGAGAAGAAAAATATCATCAACGCTTGGCCGGTTGATAAGATGCTCAAAATGCTGAAATAGAGATTTTGCCACTCCCGGAGTGGCAAGGGGATAGCGATAAAACGGCTATTCTAAAAATATATTGGAATACTCATCTGTTATACGACTACTCCAGTCTCTAACTCCATTTTCTATACCACCATATTCTTTTGTAAATGATTTTATAAAATCATTATTAAAAATCAATTTTTTAATATTTTCATCTAAAACTGTACTGCCGGCTACTAGGCCGAAACTTGAAAACGAATAATTATTTAAGAATGATTTGGCGGCATTCCAATTATTTATTTTGCCCTTTCTCCATCCCGGCGCATAAAGATCTAGCGGATTCGCATTAATATAAACAAGAACGTGGAAAAGTTGTCGGTTTTCGGTTATCGGCACAGCTTTAAACCTTCCCATAAAAAGAGACCCCTTCCGCTCATTGATAATATTGAAATATTTGGCAAAACTATTGCAAGTTCTATGCATCCAAAGCGTTATGCCGTTATTCTCTAACTGTTTTACACAAATATGAAAGTGATTTGGCATTAAGGTTATGGCATATATTTCCACAAGAGATGAGCCATCGCCGAATATTTTATTTGGCATTCGTCGAGCGCCGCGCAAGCTTAAGCCTGTCGTATTGGATTGGGCTAGTGCCGATAAAAATCTTTTTGCATCAGCTTTTTCTGAAAAAATTGGGATTCCTTCGGTGCTCCTGTTACATATATGATATATCTCACCAGTAATTAATGGATCTTTTCTCATTGGCCCAGCGTAGCACTGCCACTCCCGGAGTGGCAAGAGTGGCAGAAAATAAAAAAAAGCGGGAGTTAATCCGCCCATTTTCCTTGTTTAGCACATTCATCAAAAAAGATTTCTTCTTCTTTGGTATATTCAGGAATAGTTTTAATAAACTTGATATTTTCTTCGTCACTTAATTCGTTTGACAATTCATTTGCTTCCTTCCATCCGCTTGGCGTCATAAAAAATATAAATAATTTGCCGTCGGTGTTAGTTTTTTCATCTCTTTCTAATTTCCCAAAAAGTAAAATCTGATCTTTTTTGTTTTTGCCGTAGAGCTCCGCTGTCCATTTTTCTTTTTCATGCGTATATAATTTCATATAAATAGACGTTGGCTGGTCTCGCTCGCAGGTTAGTTTTTTTGGGGCGGTTTCGAAATCTTTCGGAAGCATTGATGAATACGGTTTTGAAAAAGCTTGGGTTGCAAAGAGCAAAATGGTTAGAATTGAAAGCAAAGCTGATTTAATCATTCAATTTTTACTATATCTGTGAAAAAGATAGCATACTGATATTTAAAAGGCAAATAAAAAACTTAGGTCTCGGGAACCTAAGTTAAATATCAAATTTGTATGCGAAGGCTTTTTCCAGGCAAGCTGTAAAAAAATTTTCTTCATCTCCGGCAAAAGCAAGATTTTTTTGGTAATTCGCAAATTCCGCCTCATCAAGTTTTGAAAGTTCTTTGAGGCCTTTTTGTGTGTTTGCGTAGCGGACTATGTTTTGACCGTCCTGTCTTTTTGGGAATATAAATATTCTTGCTATTTCTCTTTCCCGCCCAAAGAGAACTGCTATCCATTGTTCTTTTGTATTTCCGTAAAAATTGAGAAAAAGAGGGGTCGGCGCAACGCGGGAGCAAATGATGTCTTTATCCCAACGGCTTACCGCTTTTGGCAGAGGCATCGCTTCTACCTTAATTTCGTACCGAGGGGAAAAAGACAAGTGCAAAGCATATCCTAGTATAATCAAGCCTGTGGCGAAGAGCAGATAGCTTAAAATTAAAAGCAGATTTCTTTTCAAAATAAGCACTTTATTCTAAGGCCAGCTTAGACTATAATCGAGCGCAAGTCAAGGCAGAAATGCTAAAATTATCAAAATAAGGTATATTAATCTTATGCATTCTAAGATTGAGGTGTTCCAAAAAGAGAAGCTTTCATTTATACTTTTGAAGAAACTTGAAGGTAAGAAGAGTCTAACCGATAAATTAGCGGATTTACTGACTTCTTATTTCGGGACAGTTTTATTTCTTATTGGGAATTTTTTATTTTTTGCTTTTTGGATTTTAGTTAATATCGGTATGGTGTCCGGAATCGTTCCATTTGACCAGTTTCCCTTCGGATTACTTACAATGATTGTTTCTCTAGAGGCAATTTTTTTAAGCACCGTCGTATTAATTAGTCAAAACAGGGAGAGTACATTGGCGAGGTTGAGGATGGAGCTTGATCTGATTGTTTCCATAGAGACAGAAGAGGAAATTACAAGAATATTGAAAATGCTTGATGAAATACACGACCATCTCGGCCTAAATCCGCGGGATGACGCGGAGCTCATCGAAATGAAAAAAAATATCGACATAAACAAACTCAGGGAGCTATTAATGAAGAAACATTGACCGTGTCTATTTTAGAAATTAAAAATTTGAAAGTCGGACCGAAAAATGGCAACATTTTAAACGCAGTTTCTTTTTCTTTGGACAAAGGAGATTCTCTGGCGGTTATCGGGCCCAACGGCGCCGGCAAAACCACACTTTTCCGGGCGATTTTGGGCGCAGTGCCGTATTCTGGGGAAATAATAAAAGATAAAAATATCAGGATAGGCTATGTTCCTCAAAAAGTTGACTTGGAAAGGGACTTGCCGATTACCGTCGGGGAGTTTTTGTCTTTGAGAACGCACGCGGTTGCGGCCAAAAATTGGGACGGTGACCATTCATACGCGGGAGCGCTAAAGTCCGTCGGATTGGGAAAAGAATTTTTAAATACCAAAATAGGTGAGTTGTCTTCGGGAGAATTGCAGAGGTCGCTTATCGCCTGGGCGGTAGTAGGGCACCCGGATCTTTTGATGTTCGACGAGCCCACCGCAAGTGTGGACATAGCCGGTCAGGAGACGGTTTATGAGCTTTTGCACAAGCTTCAGGACGAACACGGTCTTACGCTTATGCTTATTTCGCACGACCTTTCCGTTATTTATAAATACGCGAACAAAGTGCTGTGCCTGAACAAAGCACAGACTTGTTTCGGCCCGCCTTCGGAAGTTTTAAGTTCGGCAGAGCTTGAAAAATTATACGGAGGCGGAGGAAAACTTTATCATCATATGCACCAAAATGGAAACTAATTTTTTATACACGCTTTTTGCGGCTTCAGCCATTGCCGCCGCAGGCGGAATGATAGGTTCGTTCGCGCTTTTGCGCCGCATGGCTTTGGTGGGAGACGCGCTTTCACACATTGCTTTGCCGGGCATAGCTTTGGGCATTATTTTCAATTTCAATCCGTTCTTGGGCGCATTTGTTTTTCTTGCTCTGGGGACTTTGATAATCTGGGCAGTTGAACACAGAACCAAGCTTCCGGTGGAAACATTGGTCGGTGTTGTCTTTACACTGGCTTTGGCTGTGGGGGCGCTGCTTTCAACCGAGGAAGAGCTGTTGGAAGTTCTCTTCGGGGATATTTCCAAAATCGGCATTTCAGATGTTTTTATCGCGGCTTCGGTCTCTTTTTTAATAATATCCCTTTTGCTTCTTTTCTATAAAAAATTCGCGCTTACTTTAATGTCGCCGGATCTTTCTTTGTCCGTCGGATACAAGCCACACTTTTTGGAGCTTTTGTTTCTGACCATCTTCGCGCTGGGAGTTGCCGCGGGCATTAAATTTACGGGAGTGCTGTTGATGGGCTCCATTATAATAATTCCTGCCGCGACCGCGAGAAACATTGCATGGAGTATGAAAAGCTATATCTGGCTTTCGGCCGTTTTGGGCGTGTTGGGAGCCGTTGCGGGGATTTTTGCCGCAAAAATACTCGGGCTCGCTCCGGGTCCGCTTTTCGTTATTGTTGCGGGATTCTTTTTCTTTGTCTCGGTGCTATTTCGCCGAAACTGAACTTACTATTTTTTTGAAGATGTCGGGATGATGTTCGGCGAGCTCAGAGAGCATTTTTCTGTTTAAGGTGATATTGGCTTTCTTGAGCTGGTTAATAAATTTGCTGTAAGACAAGCCTTGCTCGCGTACGGCCGCATTTATTTTAATATTCCAAAGCGCGCGGAAGCCACCTTTCTTTTTTCTGCGGTCCTGAAAAGCGTGGTGCCCCGCATGAAGCAAGGCTTCCTTGGCGGCGCGCTCTTTTGATTTTCTCTGCCAGCGGAAACCCTTTGTTTGTGCAAGGACGTTTTTTCTCCGCTTCAAAGCCATTTTTCCTTTTTTTACGCGTGTCATATTTGTTTTTTATTTATGATAAAGATAGGTTTTTAGCTGCACTTTGTCGGGCGTGCCCAATGAAGTGTTCCTCTTTTTGCTCAGTTGCTTGGAGCGCCTCACTTTGGCCTGAAAATGGTTAATACCCCCGGGCATGCGCATTATTTTGCCGGTTTTGGTTATTTTCATCCGTTTTAGTATGGATTTGTTGGTTTTTGCTTTATTGCTCATAAGTTAATAGACTATATCATTTCTTGGGTCCAATAATCAAGGAGAGGCCCCTGGGCCCTTTTTTAACATCTTCCCGGTCAAAAGAGTGTGAGATTATCGCCAAAAAACGCTCAATCCGCTCCTCCAGAAATTTTCTGTCCAAATATTTTTCGCGGCCTCTTAAAGCCAGGTCAACTTTGGCTTTATTGCCCTCTGTCAAAAATTCATCCGCTTGTTTAGCTTTGAGTTCCATGTCGTGGAGCGAGGTGCCGATGCCGATTCGCACACTTTTTATCTCTACATCTTTTTGTTTTTTCGCGGCCTGTTTTCTTTTTTTCTCCTGTTCGTAAAAATATTTTCCTTTATCCATTATTTTGGCTACCGGCGGCTTTGCGGTGGGGGAGATTTCGATGAGATCCAAGCCAGACTCCCGCGCCTTGGTGAGCGCCTCTGCAATGCTTATAACCCCGAAATTTTCTCCTTCAGGCCCGATTACCCGTACTTCCGGTGCAGTTATTTGATTGTTGAGTCTTAATCTTTGGATAGGAATATACTAGCAAATTGATTCGTATTTGTAAAAATGCCAAAATGTAGGCATGGCTTCTTTAGCGGAAAATAGAAAAGCGTGGCACGAATTTGAGATGCTCGAAACTTATGAAGCCGGTATTTCACTTTTGGGTTTGGAGGTGAAATCCGTAAAAACTCACCACATGAATTTAGAGGGAACATATATTTTTCCTAGGCACGGAGAATTTTTTCTGGTCGGCGCGAATATCTCTCCCTATCAGCCAAAAAACACCCCGAAAGAATATAATCCCACGCGTGAACGTAAGCTTTTGCTGACTAAAAAAGAGATTGATTACCTGCTTGGTAAGGTCGCCCAAAAGGGCTTGACAATACTGCCAATAAAGGTATATACTAAAGGTAACAGAATCAAGCTAGAAATTGCGGTCGCGCGGCGGCTCAAAAAATACGACGAACGGGCGCGCATCAAAGAGCGCGAGGACAAGCGAAAGATTGAGAGAACTTTGAAAGAGATTTGAATAGGGAATAAAAATTTTAGCGAGCGCTTTCTGTTGTCTTGGCACAAAATTTGCAAGGACACGCATATCCGCCTGCTGGCGGATTGCTCTGCTCGGGCCGTCGCCCTGCGCAAGGTCTTGCAAAGTTTGCGCCCGCGCCAACTTTAGGAAAGCGCCAGTAAAATTTTTATTCTCGTTTAAATAAAAAAACCGAAAATAACGCTTCCCGAGGGCGAATATTTTTGAAGACCTTGCGAGCGCGACCGGCGCAAGCACGAGGAATTTTCTAGCAAGAAAATATCCGTGTCTTAAAAAATGTTGCGCCGGAGGAAAGGGTTTAGGTTTTACCAATATGGGAGTGATCGGCCTCGAGGAAGAGTACGGTTTCACGCGTTCAGGCAGAGTATGTGAAGCTCGCTCTTAAAATTATCTTCACAACACAATAAGTGCAAACTTATTTAAAAAAGTAGCTGCTGTTTTTGGTTCGCCAATGCAGCTTGCCACTTCTTACGCTTAACGCGTAGGCATCCGGTCTTTTGATTCTCGCTAAGAAGAATCCGGGTGTAATATTAGCGAGGCAATGTTAAATAAGCCCGCCTTAACATTTGAATAAGGGCAAAAGTCTTGGCTAACGCTGAGCAACTAAGCTTGTCAACCGCCGAATTCAAACTTTTCCGACCCGGGTTCGATTCCCGGCACTTCCACAAAACAAAAAAAAGAGACATAATAAGGCTATGATAACAGCCCTTATTCTCGCACAGACGGTTTTTTATATTACGGTGTCTACTGCAATAATTGCCGTGGGGATATTTTGTGCGGTTGTGGCGTACCATTTGATACATATAACCCGCGAGCTCGAAGGACTTTCGCGGAATCTTAACCAAGCCTCGAGCGAAGCGGGAGAGAGGATAAATGATATTATAGACAGGCTTTCGGATTTGCCTGTGCTTTCGTATTTTTTGGAAAAAGGTCGGAGAAGTCATTTAAAAAAATAAATAAATAAATAAAAATAATATGAAAAAAAATAAAGGGAAACTTGTAGAAGGAGCGTTAATCGGGGCGGTTTTGGGCGTCGCGGCTGGAATGTTTCTAGCGTCGGAGACAGGAAAGAAACTAGAGAAGAAAGCGGGAAAAAATATCAAAAAACTTTCGGGAGAATTTTATCGATATCTCTCGCCTCAGGTTAAAAAACTGAAGCGCATGGGCCAGGAAGAATTTAACGCATTCGTGCAGGAAGGAGCCAAGAAATTTGCTAAAGTCAAACAGCTCTCGCTTCAAGAAGAAAAAAATCTTGCCATGGAAGCAAAACGCACATGGGGGCACATTAAGAAGCATTTTCGGTAAAATATAAAGAATTTTAATAAGCTATTAATCGACGAAGATAAATTTGTTGAAAAATAACAAAGTTAAACAAAGCGAGTTAGAAGATTTCAAAAAAATCGCTATTGCCGAAGAGCGCTATAGGAAGCTTTTCGATACAGCAGAAGACGGAATATTATTAATTGATTTCAAAACAGAAAAGATTATTGATGCCAATGCCCATTTGTTGGGAGTGCTTGGATACTCTCTGGACGAAATCATAGGGAAAAAGTTTTGGGAAATTGGGACTTTCAGAGATATTCAATCCGCCAAAGTACTTTTTGAAGAATTGCAATTTAAAGGATCTATTCGGCATGAAAGTTTGCCGCTTCTGACAAAAGACGGTCAAGAGATTGAGGTTGAGTTCGTGAGTAGTGTATATTCTGTCGGTACGGTAAAGACGATTCAATGCAATATACGGGATATAACGAAGCGCAATAAAATAGCGAATGAAGTAGATAAATCCAGGAAGGATTTGGAAGCATTTACTTACTCCGTGTCTCACGACTTGCGGGCACCGCTTAGGGCAATAGATGGCTTCTCTAAGATTTTAGTTGAAGAGTATACTCCCAAGCTTGACGATGAGGGAAAGCGGATTATTTCTGTCATCGGGCAAAGTATCAGTTTGATGGAGAAGCTCATTGATGATTTGCTCATCCTCTCCCGTACCGGGAGCCAACCAATGACAACTCAAGAAATAGAAATGAGTGATATGGCTAAAGTAGTATTTGAAGAGCTGAAAAAATCCGTGCCGGAAAGAAAAATAACGGTTAACTTCGGAGTACTCCCGCGAGCCAAGGTGGACCCGATACTCATGAGACAGGTTTGGGCGAATCTATTATCCAACGCCATCAAATTTACAAGATTACGGGAAGAGGCTATAATTGATATAGGATGTAAGACTGAAAATAACATGGCAGTTTACTCTATAAAAGACAACGGCGTCGGTTTTGATATGCAGTATGTCGGTAAGCTTTTTCAGATTTTTCAGCAGTTACACGCCCGGGGAGCATACGAGGGGACCGGTGTCGGGCTCGCCATTACTAAGCGCATTGTGGAAAGACATGATGGAAAGGTGTGGGCCGAAGGAAAGGTTGATGAGGGCGCCACATTTTATTTTACATTACCTGCCGTGCATTGAGTATGATATAATCAATTTAATATTAAAAATTAATAAATATTAAAAAATATGGAAAGAAATACAAATTTTAAAGAGGTCGATATATTGCTGGTTGAAGATGATCCCAATGATGTCGAGCTAATACTGCGAACGCTCAAGAAGTATAATTTTGGCAACCAAGTTTATGTAGTCAAAGACGGAGAAGAAGCGCTTGAATTTATTTTTGGCACAGGTAAATATGCTGAACGGACAGCTAGTTCTAAAAACCCAAAAGTTATTCTGCTTGACTTGAAACTTCCCAAAGTAAGCGGCCTGGAGGTTTTGCAAAAGGTGAAGGCTGATGAGCGCACTAAAGAGATTCCGATTGTCGTAATAACGTCATCCAAGGAGAATGTGGACCTTAAAGAAAGTTACAAGTTTGGGGTAAATAGTTATGTCATTAAGCCCATTAAATTTGATGATTTTGCCGCGGCCATTTCCCAAGTCGGTCTGTATTGGATGGTTTTGAACAAGTCTACGCACACAGATGACTGATAAATTCAATGGATGCTAAAGAATATAAAATTTTAATATTGGAAGATGAGCCGGCTGACGCGGAATTGATGGAACGCGAATTGCGGAAAGGCGGTTTAAAATTCGTCTCAAAGGTTGTTATGGCGAGAGAAGATTTTTCAGACTCGTTGGATACTTTTAAGCCGGACATAATTCTCTCGGACTATAAACTCCCCGGATTTGACGGTCTTTCGGCCCTCGGAATCGTCAAAAAGAAGTGTCCCGGTTGCCCCGTAATTCTTGTTACCGGAGCAATGAAGGATGAAGAGGCAATTATGATTATAGAAAGTGGAGCGTCCGATTACATATTAAAGAATAATCTCACTCGTCTCGCGCTGTCGGTAAAACGCGTCTTTCGTGATATCGAAAAAGTGGGAGAAGTTAACGATTTAAAACGCGCTCAGGAGCAACTAAAAGCCCGGACCGAAGAGTTGGAATTGTTGAATAAAACCATGATAGGGAGGGAATTAAAAATGGTAGAACTCAAAAAAGAAATCGAAGACTTGAAAAAATAGGCCAAAGATGGATAAAAAAAAGAATATTTCCGCAGCGAAGAATGTAACACTCAAGCTCAAAGTCAAAAAGCTGGTAGTGACGGCGAAGGAGAAGGAAAGTATCAGGCGTAAGTTGGCGACGACGGCGAAGACTCTTAAAGAATTCTACAAGAAGTTGGAGGGAGCTAATTTTGCGCTCAAAGAAAAAACAAAGGATTTGGAAAATACGAAGATAGCTGTCCTTAATGTTTTGGAGGATATTTGGACTGAAGAGAAAATCATCAAACAATCTGAGGAGAAGTATCGCAATCTGGTTGGAGTAATGGAGGAGGGGTTGGGAGTACAAGATAAAAACGGAACAATCACTTTTATGAACAGGCGCGGCTGTGAAATGCTCGGCTATACTTTAGAGGAGTTGCTTGGCAAGCCAACGGAAATGGTGTTTGATGAGGAAAATAGGAAAATTTTGCATGAGCAAATGCAAAAAAGGAAAAAAGGAGAACATAAAAGCTATGAAATTGCCTGGTTGCGCAAGGACGGGTCGAAAATTGATACGATAACTTCGCCAAGCCCGAGATTTGATGAAGACGGTAACTTTGTTGAAAGCGTTGCCGTATTTACCGATATGACTAAAGAAAAGGAAATGGACCGCGCGAAAAGCGAATTTGTTTCGCTTGCTTCGCATCAACTCAGCACGCCGCTCACGGGCATTGAGTGGACTATTGAACTTTTTTTAAAAAAAGAAAAATTAACCAAGGAAGGCACGGAATACCTAAATGATATTTATTTGTCCGCGAAGCGGCTCTCCGTGCTCATTAAACTTTTGCTTAATGTATCGCGCATTGAATCCGGCAGCGTTGTCATACAGCCGGAGCCTTTAGATTTGGTTCTGCTAATCAATGGTTATATCCGCGAATACCAGGCCCTCTTTGATAAGGGAAAGATATCGTGTGTTTTTACAAAGCATCCAGAAAAACTTGTTGCGGTTACGGATAAAAATCTATTTGGATATATTATACAAAATCTTATTTCCAATTCCGTTAGCTACACTCCCGCAAATGGGAAGGTAGAGATATCATTGGAAGAAAAGAAAGATTCCGTATTTGTTACGGTCAGGGATACGGGTATAGGAATACCCAAAGGAGAGCAAGCGCGTATTTTTGCAAAGTTCATGCGCGCGTCTAACGCGGTTATTTCAAAGCCGGACGGCACGGGGCTTGGATTGTATATTGTGCGGGAATCGGCAAATCTTTTGGGCGGGAAAATTTGGTTTGAGTCAACAGAAGGGAAGGGCACAGCTTTCTTTATCGAGCTTCCTCTCACGACAAAGCCCCGCGCCGGAGAAAAAGGATTGGTTTTGCAACGAGAATAAATTGGAGTATCATTAATTCATATGAGTAGCGCAACAATAGCTTTAATAGAAGATGACAAAATTTTATCAGATGCTCTTTATAGCGGATTAAAAGACGCGGGGTTTTTGGTGGAAAGAGCTTTTGACGGGGAAGAGGGGCTTGCCATGGTTATTGCAAAGAAGCCGGCGCTTGTTCTTTTGGATATTTTAATGCCAAAAATGGACGGAATCACTGTGGCTAAAAAGCTGAAAGCTGATCCGGAAACAAAAAATATCCCGATTATTATTCTTACGGCGCTAGATAAAGTAACGCCGGTGGCCGACGCCGTTGAGGCCGGCGTGTATGAATATATTATAAAATCAGATTATAAAGTTGAAGATATTGTCAAAATAGTTCAGGAAAAATTAAATGGGTAAAATAAAAATAGCATTAATAGAAGATGACGAGGTGCTTTCTAAAGTGCTTCGCGCGGAGCTTGTTGACGCGGGTTTTGACGTATCACAGGCGTTTGATGGTGAGGCAGGTTTGGAATTGGCAAGGTCCAAAAAACCCGATTTAGTATTACTTGACCTTATTTTGCCAAAAAAGCACGGATTTGAAGTATTGGAGGAAATGAAAAAATCTCCGGATACCAAAAACATCCCCGTCATTATTCTCACGCTTTTAGGAGAAGATGAAAATATAAAAAAGGGTCTTCGGCTGGGAGCCGGCGATTATCTTGTTAAATCAAACCATGCTGTCGCGGAAATCGTAGAGAAGATAAAAAACTTTTTTGCATAAGAAACGGTATACGGCGAATTGAAACCGAAATAAATATGTTTAACCTAAAAAATAAAATCGTGTTGGTGACGGGAGGAAAACAGGGAATGGGCAGAGCCCATGCTTTGACTTTGGCGTCGCAGGGCGCGAAAGTAGTGGTAACAGACCGTACAGGTGAAGGGTGCTCCGTGGTCGTAGATGAAATAATTTCAAAAGGCGGTGAGGCAGTTTGTTTTAAGATGGATGTTACCAGTAAGGCGGAGATTGATTCGGTATTTGATGAAGTAATAAAAAAATTTGGAAGGCTGGATATTTTGGTGAACAACGCCGGAATTTATAATCCGAAACCGGCGGTGGAAATAACCGAAGAAGATTGGGACAATTTAATTGATATCAATTTGAAAGGGCAGTTTTTTTGCGCACAGCGTGCCGCCAAAGAAATGATAAAAACGGGTGGAGGGCGGATAATCAACATTGCTTCAATTGCTTCCGGCGGGATGGGGATAGGGCTCGATGGAGGCGCTCATTACACCGCCTCAAAAGGCGGAGTTATCGGGATGACGGAAGCTCTTGCCATTGAATGGGCGCCGTTTGGAATACTGGTAAATGCTATTGCTCCCGGAGCGATAGATACTCTGATGAGTCGAAAAGTCCGGCTTACTGAAGCCGACATGCAGGAATTTTTAGAGCAAAGAGTCCCGCTCAAAAGAATAGGCAGGCCGGAAGAAGTGTCGGCGATGGTTGTGTTTCTTGCTTCAGACGAGGCGAGTTATGTAACCGGTTCGACATTTACGGTTGACGGCGGCTGGCTCGCGTCTTAGAGCATCTCCTCCGCATATCTTTCCACTGGCGCGAAATTGTCAGTGAAAATGCCTGCGTCTTGCGGAATATTTTTCGTCCAAAGATGCGAAAGATATGATTGTATTTCCGGGTTGTTTGACGTCAAAGCATGAGGAGTGTTGGATTTTAGCGCTATAAGCATTATATTTTGGATAATATTTCCATCAGCGGGCGCATGTACCGGAAACACATAGACTTGCGGGAAGACGCTTTTGTATGTTGCGAGAGCTGCCCGGAAATATTTTCCTTTATTTCCTTCAATGGCCGCGATGATGTTCACGAGCGCCACACCGTCATCATTTAAACGTTTATATTCCTTTTCTACGGCCTCCTTTGTTATCACGTGATAGGGAATGGATAGTGTTGCGGTAAATACATCAACAAACATAGCGTCATATTTTTTTTCGGTTGTATTTAAATATACTCTTGCATCTTCGTTCACAATTAGCATCCGCGGGTCGGGTTTTAAGTTAAAATATTTTTCGGCTAGCCGTGTCATTGCAGGATCTATTTCAACAATATCCATCTGCCCGGTTTTGTTCGTCGCGATAAAATGTTTTGGGTAAGAAAAGGCGCCACCGCCGAGCATTAAAACATGATCGGATTTTCCAGAGAAAAATTTATAAAGATCATAATATTTAGTGTAGGCAGCAACGAGTTCGGTGTCTGAATCCAAAAACATTTCAGATTGAGCGGAGTTTGGCGCGTCCACCAAATACCGTGCCTGCCGTCCTGTTAAAAAATCTTTCTCATCCACTATCCAGATGCGCTTATATTCTGTGTCTATGTCTTTGAAATCCGGAATTAACGACTTTGTTTTTTCGACCGCAAATATACAAAAAAATATAAATATGGCAGGAACGGATTTTCTAAGAATATTTTTTAGATTTGGATAAGAAATAAAGGCGGCGAGTATTGTAAGAAAAGAAATAAAAGCCAAGGTTAACCCGCTTCCGAAAAAAGATATTAAATAGAACCCGCCCGCAAAAGTTCCCAAAATGCTCCCCATTGTTGAAATCGCATAAAGCCCGCCGACATTTTTTCCTAGGGTATTCAGGTTATCTAGTTTCATTTTAGCCGCGAGCGGCGAGACCATTCCAAAAAGCACCGCTGCCGGCGCGAAGAGCAAAATAGCAGCCAAAACGGAGCCCCATCTCGGACCGAGCCCGCTGATAGCTATCGGATAAAGGATTGTGGTATTTGCTACCGCGGTTATACCGATAAGTATGCCGGCGGAGTATAAAACAGAAGACAGTTTTTTATATGTAGGATTTTTGTCTGCGATAATTCCGCCCCACCAATATCCCAAAGATAGGCTTCCTAAAATGACGCCGATGAGGCTTGTCCAGACAAAAATGGAAGTTCCTAAAAAAGGAGCGATTATTCGTGAACCTACCAATTCCAACGCCATGAGGTTGAATCCGGAAAGAAAAACGATAGTTTCTAGCCTATAGCGCATTATATTAATATTTTGGCATTTTTACATATGGAAGTAAAAAAGCCTTATTTTATAAAGGGGGTTTTGCTACTATTGACCCATATCAAAAAAAATGCTATAATCGAAAACAGATTAACATATGGTAGCTATGCCTAAAATAGCAGAAAGCGAGGATTTATGGAGCAGTCCTATCAGCCTCTCTATAGCGATTCAAGGCTTCAATTTGAAGTGGAACAACTTTCGGGGAAGGAATTTCCGGGAAGTTATCACAGAATAAAAATGCAGGCTTTCAATCGCACCGGAATGATATATGATCTTTCTGTCAGTTTTACTACCGAACAGCTGGCGGATATTGTTAAACATTTTTTCTGGGAAGCAACAGTACGGAGTGCTTGGGCGGCAAAAATTCTTGAGCGCTTGCTTCGGAAAAGATGGGCAATTTATACCAATCCTCAGAACAAGCAGGAAGAAAGCGAATATGCGAAGCGCTATCGTGCGCGGTGCACTCAGCTCGACTTCGAGTTCGTCAACGACCAGCGGATCATGAGAAAAGGAGAGTAAGCATGGTTGATCGATTGAGTGGACAAGAAAGGCGGGAGCTGGAAGAACAGATAAGAATGTTCGAAGCGTGCGACGAGCGCGTTCTAAAAGCACGTGGTTACCTAAGCGTCGGAAGCAAAGGATTCCATCTCAGGGTTTTAAGAAAACAACTCGCACGAGACGACGAAGCCCAGGCGCGCGATGAAAAGAAAGATCGTTGGCGGCGAAGCAGATAAATTTTTAAAGCCTCGGACAAAGAAGCGCCAAGCTTCTGCGTCCGGGGCTTTTTTTTATTGCTTGCATTTCAATATTCTCGGCGCTATATTTGGAGCAGTATTTTGAGCCTTGAAAAAATGGAATACGAACCGCTTCAGGCGCCTTATAAAGGCATCTTGAATAGATATTGGAACCGCATGCCTGCTGATATGCAATCTGTTGGCAAAGATAAAATTGTAACTCTTGGAGAGGGTGCCACACGCCTTTGGCGCGCGAGGCGCTTGGAAGAATATATTGACGATACTTACGGAAATTTCAGGGCAAAAGTTTATTTGAAGCTCGAGGGCGACAACCGTGGAACCGGTTCTTTTAAAGACAGAGGCATGACCGCGGCAGTGACTATGGCCGCGGCGCACGGAAAAAAAATCGGCATCTGCGCTTCGACCGGAAATACTGCCGCCGCTGTTGTTGCTTATTGCCACGCGGTCGGCATGCGTTCGATTGTAATTATGCCATATGGCGCAGTGGCACCAGGCAAACTTTTTCAATCAAAACTCCACAACACAAAAGCTATTCAAATCAGAGGAAATTTTGATGATGCGCTAGATATTGTAAAAGAAGTTGTAGTACAAAATTCCGATATTGAGTTGTTGAACTCTTTAAACACTTACCGCATGGAAGGGCAGAAGACCGCATCTTTTGAAATTGTTGATGAATTGTCTTTATTGGACGGTCCGTCTGCTCCGCATTATCATTTTATTCCCGTTGGCAATGGCGGAAATATTACTGCTTACTGGAAAGGATATAAGGAATATTACGACGGCGTGCCGAAGCGTTTGAATAATTTGCCAAAAATGATGGGCTACCAAGCCGCGGGTTCCGCGCCGATTGTTTTGGGAAAAGTAGTGAAAGAACCCAAAACGATTGCGAGTGCAATCCGCATCGGCAACCCGGCTAAGTGGACGGAAGCAGAGGCGGCCATTCGGGAATCGCACGGAAAAATTGACAGCGTGACCGATAAAGAAATTATGGCCGCTTACGAACTTTTGCCGAAGCTCGAGCCGGTTTCCTGCGAGCCTTCGTCAGCGACAGCTCTTGCAGGGCTTTTAAAAGCAGCCGGGGAGCCGCGAAGTGAAAATTATTTTGGCATGGGGTCGGTAATTGTTTGCACTCTTACCGGTTCAATTTTCAAGGACTTAAAAACGGCTCAAAAAGTTTTTATGAAAGAGCCGCCGATTGTGATTGATGCGTCCTATGACGCAGTAATGGATATTGTGAGGAGTAAGTAAAAGCCCATAAGGGCTTTTTTTTATGCGATTTTTAGGATAAAGTAAGATTAATGTTTCGCGCGCAAATTAGAGAAGAAATAGAAAAATTGGTGCCAAAGGGCACGGTTTTTTCCGTTGAACGCCCGGAGAACTCCGAGCATGGAGATTATTCATCGAACATTGCTTTGGTGCTGGCTAAGAAAATTGGAAATCCGCCAGCTGGCGGACCGAAAGAAGTTGCGGAATGGATGAAAGCCACGCTTGGAAGCCGAGCTCCCAAGTTGGGAAAAATCATTGAAAGGATCGAATCCGCAGGTCCAGGCTTTTTGAATTTTTTTATTGCGCGCGAGGCCTTAGTCGAAAACCTTTCGATTTTTTCGCGAAGAGGCGAGCGTTTTTCGGAGCGCGAGGGCGTCGGAGCCCCCGGAGAGAGGGTTAAGACCGAGCGAAACGGAAAGCGCGAGACTAGCAAAAAAATCAACATAGAATTTATTTCAGCGAATCCGACGGGGCCTTTAACTATGGCAAATGGACGAGGAGGATTTTACGGCGATGCGCTCGCGAATGTTTTGAGTGCTGTTGGACGCAAAGTTACTCGCGAATATTATATAAATGATGCCGGAAATCAGATAAAGCTTTTAGGCGAGTCCATTTTGGCGGCGGAAGGAAAAATCCCCGCGCGCGAAGAGCTTTATAAGGGCGAATACATCAAAAAATTAAAAGAAAAAACGGCGGCGCAGGCGGCAGCGAGTTTGCTTAAAGAAATAAAAGTATCTCTTATAAAAGCAGGAATAAAATTTGATGTCTGGTATTCGGAAGACAAAAATTTGCACAAAAAAAACGAGCTAAAAAAAATCCTTACATTTTTAAATAAGAAAAAAGTTCTTCATGAAAAAGAAGGCGCTCTATGGTTGGCAGATGCCGTGGTAATAAAGTCCAATAAAGAGTCAACCTATTTTTTGGCTGATTTAGCCTATCATTATGACAAATTTATGAAAAGAAAATTTGATATCGCAATAGATATTTGGGGAGCGGATCATCATGGCTATATAGAGCGCATGAAAAAAGGCGTGGAGGCGATTGGTGTTGAGCCGGCTAGATTGCAAATTATTATCATGCAGCTTGTTCGTTTAATTTCAGGAGGAAAGGAAGTAAAAATGTCCAAGCGGAGCGGAGAGTTTGTGACTTTGGATGAATTGTTAAAAGAAGTCGGGGTAGACGCCGCGAGGTGGTTCTTTTTGGAACGTAGCCCAAATACCCACATGGATTTTGATATGGATTTGGCAAAAGAAAGAAGCAAGAAAAATCCCGTATATTATGTTCAATACGCGCACGCGCGTTCATGCAGTATTTTACGGAAAGGGAAGCCGGGCAAGAAAGCCGACCTTATGCTTCTTGATAAGCCCGAAGAACTGGCTCTCATCAAAAAAATACTTCAGCTCCACGAAATTATCGAAGACATTACCGATGACTATCAAGCACACAGGCTCACTAAATATGTTTACGAACTCGCGCAAACCTTTACGAATTTTTATGAAAAATGTTTAGTGATAGATACGAAAAATAAAGAGCTAACCCAAGCCCGCCTGGCTTTGGTTTCGGCAACCAAAAAAACTCTAAAACAAACACTTACCTTGATGGGCATTGCCGCCCCCGAGAAGATGTAGGCGGTTGCTTTTTTTCTTGCTTGTGATAGTCTTTGATAAGATTTGCCAATGGAAAATGACAGCCATTAATCCTACCGGATTTGCTGGGTTTTTAATGCTTCTCATGCTGATTTTAGAAGAATCTCCCAAAGTTTTAATAGCATTTTGGTATATTGCTTTATTACCACTGCCATTGGCTGTTATCGCATCATTTTATACAGATAAGCCTGAGCTTAAGTTGTTTTGGATGCTATCCGGCTTTTGTTTAGTTATTCTGCTCACAACACTTATCACCTGTATTAAAATTTTTCTTATAGTATGAAGCAATCCTAACCGATTGCTTTTTTGTTTGGGCGTGCTAATGTTTGGTGAGATTTTGGCGCTCAATGAAAAATTTGTCTTTGGATTTTTTGATGCTGCTAGTCGGCAATGTTGTTTTATATCAGATCTTTGTTTGGTTGATAGACATAGCAGGCACCAAGAAGTTTCTTGGACTGCAAACAGATTCTCTGTGGGTTTATACAGCTTATTTTACTTTTGTTTCAATGTTTGTCGCTTATCCTGCGGTCTACCTTGTCCATATGGCAATTGTACGGCAATCATTGGCCAATATTGATATAAAAATCATTGTTATGTTAATATGGCTTGCCAATCCGGTTGCTCTTTTAATTTCAGAATATTTTAATCGCGGCCAGTTGAATCTATCTCCCAAGATTGTAATTGCGTTTCTACTCATGATTGCCGCGCAGATAGTGATGCGTTGGAAATGAAAATTTTAGTAAGCCGTTCCAAAAGAGCGGTTTTTTTGCTATACTTTTTTTATGTTTGATGAGAAGGAAATACTGGAGTTTTGGGAGAAAAATAAGATTTTTGAGAAGTCTGTTTTTCAAAGGAAGCCCCGACGCGAAGGTCGGGGTAAAACCAAAAGTTTTATCTTTTTTGATGGTCCTCCGACAGCGAACGGCAACCCGCATATAGGGCATGTTGAGACGCGCGTTTTTAAAGATATTATTTTGCGGTTCAAAACCATGCAGGGCTTTTTTGTCCCGCGCCGAGCAGGTTGGGATACGCACGGTTTGCCGGTAGAGGTACAGGTTGAAAAGGTTTTGGGGTTGAAAAATAAAAAAGAGATCGAGGCCTACGGCGTGGCGGCTTTCAACAAAAAATGCAAAGAATCGGTTTGGCAATACAAAGACCTATGGGAACGTTTGACTTCGCGGATGGGTTTTTGGATAGACATGGAGCGTCCGTATATTACTTACGAAAATTCTTATATTGAATCTTTGTGGGCGATTATCAAAGAATTCGCAAAAAATAATTTTCTCTATGAGGATTATAAGGTTATGCCTTGGTGCGTGCGTTGCGGGACGGCGCTCTCTTCGCACGAGCTTGCTCAGGGCTACGAAAAAGTGAAGGACAATTCCATCTATGTAAAATTTCCGACTAAAAACGTAAAAATATTTTATCTTGTCTGGACCACGACTCCCTGGACGCTTCCCGGAAACGTTGCTTTGGCTGTGAATCCCCAAATAAATTATTGTTTTGCCAAAAACGATCTTTCGCAAGAAATTTTTATATTAGCCGAATCCCGTCTCGGTGTTTTGGGTGAAGGGTATAGTGTAATAAAAAAAGTGAAAGGCAAGGAGCTGATTGATGAAGGTTACGACGCTTTATATTCCAATAAAGCTCCGTATAAAATTGTTGCGGGCGATTTTATTTCTGCCGAGGACGGCACAGGCATAGTTCATATCGCGCCTGCATTTGGGGATGATGATTTTCGGCTCGGAAAAAAATACAATTTGCCCGTTCTTTTGACTGTAGACGAGCGAGGCACTATGCAGGCTCCCGAATGGACCTGGAACGGAGCGTTTTTTAAAAAAGCAGACCCTCTTATTATAGAAGACCTAAGGTCGCGCAACCTTCTTTTTAAAGAAGAGCCTTACGAACACGACTATCCTTTTTGCTGGAGGTGTAAAACGTCTTTAATGTATTTTGCGAGAAAATCATGGTGGGTGGATGTTAATAAGGTCCGTAAAGAACTTTTGGAAAACAATGAAACCATCAACTGGCACCCCGAACATATAAAAGAGGGAAGATTCGGTGAGTGGTTGAAAGAAAAGAAAAATTGGGCTTTCTCCAGAGAGCGCTATTGGGGTACGCCTTTGCCAGTATGGAGATGCGAGAAATGTGAGAAGTGGGATGTAATTGGTTCACAGGACGAGATGCAAAAACGATCAGCGCCTCCGCGCAACAAATATATAATGATGCGGCATGGTGAGTCATTGAGCAATATAAAACATGTAACAAATTGTACTCTGGAGAATAATAAATATCCGTTAACTAAAAAAGGTATTGGACAAGTTCAAAAAACCGCAAAAGCGATTAAGGCAAAAAAAATAAAATTTGATTTGATTATTGCGTCCCCATTTTTGCGCACCAAGGAGACAGCAGAAATAATGGCAAAAATATTTAACGTTGACGAAAAAAATATAAAATTTGATGTTCGTTTGGGAGAGATTAACACGGGAATTTTTGCCGAAGGAAAGCCTGTCAAATATCATTCGTTTTATAAAAATGAAATTGAGAAATTCGAAAAAGCTCCGCCAAATGGAGAAACTTTAAATGACTTAAAGAAGCGGACTTTCGCAGTTATTGAAGAAATAGAGTCGCAATATAAGAATAAGACGGTTCTGATAATAAGTCACGAGTATACTTTATGGATGCTCTGGTCGGCCGCGCTTGGTAAAAATTATGAAGAGTCGGTTGCGGCTAAAGAAGGCGGTAAACGTGATTTTCTTAAGACCGCCGGTTGGAGCGTTTTGGAAATGCCACAGTTGCCGAGGGGTGAGAATTTTATTTTGGACCTTCACAAGCCTTACATCGACGGCGTTACCCTCAGGTGTTCATGCGGGGGAGTAATGAGGCGCGTGCCGGAAGTTTGCGATGTTTGGTTTGATTCCGGAGCGATGCCGTTTGCGAGCAAGCCCTCGGGCTTTCCGGCGGACTATATAGTAGAGGCCATCGACCAGACCCGAGGATGGTTCTATACGCTTTTGGCGGTTTCCACTCTTCTTGGAAAGAGCGCGCCTTACAAAAATGTTGTGGTGTTGGGGCATGTGTTGGATAAAAACGGCAAGAAAATGTCTAAATCTTTGGGGAACGTTGTCGACCCGATGGCTTTGATAGAAAAATATGGGGCGGATTCGGTGCGCTGGTATTTTTTTACAATAAACCAGCCCTGGGATTCAAAACTTTTTAAAGAAGACGACGTCAAAGACGCTTCGCGCAGATTTTTCATGATACTCTGGAATGTTCTGCAATTCTATAAGATGTACAATGTTGCCCCCCTTAAAGTAAGGGGGGTGAGGGGGGTTATTTCCGCTAAGCTTTTAATAAATAAGTGGGTACTAATAAAATTACAAGATACAATCCGCGTTGCCACGGAAAAACTGGACGCCTATGATATCGTCGGCGCGGCGCGCGATTTGGAAAATTTTGTGACGGAAGATATTTCGCGCT